>JBBSVB010000118.1:0-7521 GCA_038233875.1 Actinomycetales bacterium
CTGACGAGCGGTACCTCTACCTTTCCGACATCCTCCCAACGGCGTGGCAAGGCGTCTCGTATGCCGACGTGCCCGAAGGTGGGACGCTGGCAGTGATCGGTCTGGGCCCGGTCGGTCAGCTTGCCGTCCGGAGCGCCCGCCATATGGGTATCGAGCGCCTGATCGGCGTCGACCTGGTCACTGAGCGTCTTGAACTCGCCCGCGCGGGTGGCGCCGAAGTCATCGACCTCCGCGACGTCAAGGATGTGGCCACCGCCATCTTCGACATGACCGACGGCCGCGGAGCGGACGGAGTCGTGGACGCAGTCGGGATGGAAGCCCACGGCAACCCGATCTCCGGCCTAGCCATCACCGCAGCTGCGCACTTGCCCGGCCCGATCGCCCGCCGCGCCATCGAAACGGCCGGGATCGACCGACTGGCCGCGCTCCATACGGCGATGGCTGCAGTTCGGCGCGGAGGCACTGTGTCGATCTCTGGCGTCTACGGCGGAATGGCCGATCCCATGCCGATGATGGAAATGTTCGACAAGGGCCTAGCAGTGCGGATGGGCCAGTGTCACGTGAAGCAGTGGACGCCCGATCTGCACGACATCCTCAACAGCGCCGACGACGTGCTGGGGGTGGAGTCGATCGCGACCCACACGGTGCCGCTGTCGGAAGCCGCCGATGCCTACAAGATGTTTGCGGAGAAGCGCGACGGCTGCATCAAGGTCGTGCTCAAGCCGTAGCAAAAGATATTAGGCCAGCATCGACTCGGCGAGGAGGGCCGCGACGAAGGAAACAAGGGCCGCGAGCGTTCGCACTCGGTCCGCCGCGAGTAGCCTGCGGATCAAATCATTGTCGGGATGAGCGTCCAACCGGCCGTGAGTTGGCCCGGCAACTAACGCGGTGGTGCCCATAGCCACAGCCGCGCCGGCGGCTGATAACCAGACCCATACGTTGCCCTGATTGGTCAGCAGGGCCCATATGGTGGTGACGAGCAGCAGGGCGTAGACCACCACGACTACCCCAACGATGGAACGACTGTGCGCGTCGTGGGTCGGTGCCCATTCGCGCGGGTCTGTCCTGGCTAGGGCCGGATAAACCACCGCGGTGACCGTGACCTGAAATCCGGCATGTAAGCCGCTGGCCGCGATCAATGCGCCCAGTGCTGTTTCACCACCAGTCATGGCGCAGAGCGTACAACCGGGCTGAGCGCAGCCTAGACTCCACCCTCGTGAACCCAGACCTGCGCCGCGTCTTCATCATCGGTATCGGTGCCGGATCGCCCAAGCACCTCACCGTGGAAGCGATTGAGGCGCTCAACGACATCGACGTGGTGTTGGTGGCGGACAAGGGCGTGGCCAAGTCCGATCTCGTCGGCGCTCGCGAAGCCATCTGTGAGCAGTTCATTGACGGCGTACAGCCGCAGATCGTTTTGGTGCCCGACCCCAAGCGCGCCGCGAGCGTCCCGACGTCTGGCGCGTCGGCATACGAGGGGGTCGTGCTCGATTGGCACGCTGAGCGCGCTGCGCGGTACGGCCAGATCATCGCCGATCTTCCGGCCAATCAGGCGATCGGATTTTTGGTGTGGGGTGACCCTGCGTTCTACGACAGCACGATCCGCATCGTGGACACCATCGCCGCGACGCAGCCCCTCGACATCACGGTTATCCCAGGGATCTCCGCGTTCCAGGCGCTAGCGGCTGCTCACCGGATCGTGCTCCACGACATTGGTATGCCGATCCACATCACCACCGGTCGGCGCCTGTTGGGCGAGTGGTCGCCGGCGTTGGGCAGCGTCGTGGTGATGCTTGACGGCCCGTTTGCCGCGACCGAATTGGCGGCTCGGGAGCCTGACCTGCGGATCTACTGGGGTGCCTACCTCGGCCTCGAATATCAAGAGTTGCGCTCGGGCCGCCTCGCCGACGTGGCCGAGGAGATCGCCAGGCATCGCCAAAAGCTGCGCGCCGCGCACGGCTGGATCATGGACACCTACGTCCTGATGCCTTGATGCAGACTTAGCTTTCCGTAAGTCCAGGAACAACCTCGCAAGGAAGCATGTCACCGGCCGTGACGTCGATTAGCCAGGCCGAATAGCCCTCCAAAGTCCACACACCGTCGCGGACCGTCCCGGGGGGCAAGGTTACAGATAGACGTTCTGCGCCTATAACCACTCCCATGTCTTTTAAACGTCGGTCTACTGACGTATACCTGCCCGGAGCGCACTGCTGGCCCTGCGGCACGTAGGTGATGTTCGCGTTGATGCCGTACTCCTTTAGCGCAGACACGTGCTGCTGAGTGCGACAGCACGTGTCGTCGCCGCGACGAGGCTGGGCGGACATCGCCCTCCTGTTGGTCTACGTGGTCACGGAGCTGCTTCAGCAGAGCAGTTTCAAAGGAGTCGAGTGGAGCATTTATGAGGTCACCTCGTGGAGGTCTGTGAGTGGGTGGCTGAGGTCCTGAGCGAGTCGCCGACGCCGCGCGGTGGTAGCGCACTCGCGCGTTGCCCGGCGTCGCCTCTATACCTCGCGCTCGCTTTGATCGCGGCTAAGAACACCTCTGCCGTGAGGTCAGCCGCGTCTTCGGGGTTGTCTACCCCTAGCTATGAAGCGCTGGACTGATTCCAGGTGCGCCCGATAGAAGGCTTCGAAGGCGTCTGGGTCTCGCCCGATACTGGCGGGGCCATCAACGGTGTCCATGCTTGATTGTGGTTCGAGACTCCGATTGCGTTACAGATTTCCATTAATGGCGCTCCGCAACATCACGAGCTGGGGCTGGTGCGGGCATATCCTCTGGCGAAGGGGACGTGACGATGTGGAGCATCTACCGGCTCCCGAGCGCGTCGAGGAGGTCGGTTTCTTCTTGCAACGTGAGCCCAGATCGGCGATGGCGTTCGACGCCACGGCTTATCTCATCGGCGAGAACTCGAGAGATCGTGTCTCGAAGCGGCCGGTTGGTGCCACCAGAGGCCAGGTATGCAGCCCCGCTGCGTTGCGCCATCGCCGCGTCTGCAAGGGGAAGCCAGAGGGGGAGGGACCGAGGTCCGGCCCAATATTTGACCGCATGGTCGAGCAAGAACGCGTCGTCCCCCGAGACTAGATCACCCTCACCTCCCGTCGTCGCGATGGCTTCGTTCAGGAACGCCTCGAGTGAGTGACTTTCTCCCACGGCGTTCACGACTCCGGTGCGGCCTTCGCTACCAGCTTCGACGACATACGTCGCCAGGTGTGTGACGTCGATGACCTGCACGTATCGGTTGTCGGTAGTGGGGATCAGCACTCGACCCCCTCGCGAAAGCCGCGCGGGCCAGTACCCGAATCGATCACTCGGGTCGCCCGGACCGGTGATCAACCCAGGGCGCACCACGAGCAACCTTTCGCCGAGGCGAGCCACCGTGGCCCGCTCGGCAAGGACCTTGGCGTCCGCGTAGTCGGTGGGGTCAGCCGGTTCGACCAGGTCCGAAGACTCATCGGCACCGGGCTCGTCGTTGCGTGCGTACACCGAAACGGTGGAAACCAGCGTCCAGTGGCGCGTGCGCTCAGCCAAGGCTTGGAGCGCCGAATGAATCAACTCCGGCTCGTAGGCGAGTTCGATGACCTCGTCCCACTCACCGGTGAGGTCGTCGTAGGCACCCGGCTGGGTCCGGTTTGCGATCACAAAGCGAGCATCCTCCGGCGGAGGCCCGGATTGGCCCCGCGCCAGACATACGACCTCGTCCCCGGTAGCGACCGCAATGCGAGCAATCTCGCGCCCCAACCATCCTGTCCCGCCGAGGATCAGCACCCGTCTCATGCTGACGAGTTAACACGATCCCCACCGACCGAACGTATTGACGCGTGTTACTGATTCCATTTGTACAAACGAACATTGGTGGTACTTTGTGGGGAGGAGGTACGACATGAGTGAACCCTCAGTCTCGCTGGATCGAACGTTTCACGCGCTAGCCGACCCGAACCGCCGCGCCATACTGGCGGTGGTGCGCAACCAGCGCTGCGCGGTCGGTGAGATCGCGGATGGATTGGGGCTGTCGCAGCAGATCGTGTCTCACCATCTGAAGGTGCTCCGCGAAGCCGGTTTGGTGACTGGTGCGCGGTCTGGCACTCGCCACCTGTTTGCGGTGCGCGTGGAGGGACTCTCCGTCGGCAAAGGTTTCTTCGACGATTTCTGGCCCGAACGCTTGAGCGCACTAAAGCGCGCGGTGGAGTCGGCCGCGGAGGGCGACGATGGCTGAGCATAGGACGTCGATCGACATCGATGCGCCTCCGGAAGCCGTCTTCGAGTTTCTGGTGACCGACAGCGGCATGACGACGTGGATGGGTCAGTGGGCATCCCTTGACCCCGTGCCTGGCGGGGAGTTCGCCGTCGATATCGGCGGCTACCCCGCGCGCGGCAGCTTCCTCGAGGTCGATCCGCCTCGACGGGTGATGTTCTCTTGGGGGTTTGCTGGTCATCCGACCCTGCCTTCCGGTTCATCGACGGTGTCCTTTGAACTGACACCTATCGATGCCGGGACCCGAGTGGAGGTCGTCCACACCGACCTCCCCGAAGGCGACGTCGCCGGTCACGTCGAGGGGTGGCGCCACTTCCTTCCGCGTCTGCTGGGCGCCGCACGAGGCGAGCACCTCCCGGCGGATTACTGGAGCCCGGAAGCCCGATGAGCCACTACACAAAGGAGCAGCATGAACACCAGCGACGGCAAGGCAATGCACACTGTTGAGGCCTATCACGTGGCCTGGACCAGCGGCGACGTCGATCAAGCCATGACGTATGTCTGCGATGAAGTCCGCTGCTTCGCCCCCGGTGAAGGCGTGGCGTCAAAAGAGGAGTGGCACGCATACCTTGCCGGGTTTGTGCCGATGCTGACCGGCGCACCAGAGCACGCTCGTATGGCGGACGGCAACCGGGTGGCGCTCTGGTACTTCCCGCAGACTCACGTGACTACGACGACGTTGGCCAGCGAGTTGTTCACGGTGCAGGAGGGCAAGATCGTGGAGATTCGCCTCGCCTTCGACCGCCTCGGCTACATGCCGCCAGCGGCGGAAACGTCATGAAGAAGCCCCTCGCCGCCGACCACTCGCGCGAACTGATCGACCGGATCAGGTCCCTCCTGCCAGATCTTGACCCTCGGGAGGTGCGGATGTTCGGCGTGCTGGCCCTGATGGTCAACGACGCCATGATGGTTGCGGTGCACAAGGACGGGAGTTTGCTCGCCCGGGTGGACCCAGCTGAGGATGCCGAGTTGCTCCTTCAGCCCGAGGCGTCCCGTGCGGCAATGGGGACCGGGCGTTCGATGGGCGAAGGGTGGATCCGTGTCGGGGCCAAGGCGCTGGGCAGTGATGTCGCTCTAACCGGTTGGGTCGACGCCGCCGCTCGCCGACCCTGACCAACGGAACCGCATACCGCGCTCGGTAAGGCGCAGCCGCTCTCGTTTAGGGGTGGCGCTCAGTCCTCGAGGTCGCCTTCGACGTCCAGGTAGACCTGCTGCATCGCGTCGACCGTCTCCTGCTCAGGCTTCTCCCAGAGGCCACGCTCGGCTGCCTCGCCCAGCTTCTCGATGATGCCGCGCAGCGCCCAGGGGTTCGCGTGCTTCATGAACGCCTGATTAGTCGGGTCCAAGACGTAGCTGGCCGCGAGTGACTCATACATCCAGTCGGGGATGACTCCGGCGGTGGCGTCGAAGCCGAAGATGTAGTCCACCGTCGCGGCGATCTCGAAGGCACCCTTGTAGCCGTGGCGCTGCATCGCCGAGATCCACCGGGGATTGACCACGCGAGCACGGAAGATCCGGTTGGTCTCCTCGGTCAGGCTGCGCGTCTTGATCGACTCCGGAGAGGTCGAGTCCCCGACGTAGGCCTTGGGCTCCGATCCGTCCCCACGCAGGGAACGCACGGTCGCGATCATGCCGCCGTGATATTGAAAGTAGTCGTCCGAGTCCAGGATGTCGCTCTCGCGGTTGTCGATGTTCTTGGCGGCAACTTCTATCCGGCGATAGTTCGATTCCATGTCTTCACGCGCAGGTATGCCGTCAAGGTCGCGGCCGTAGGCGAACCCGCCCCAGGTCGTGTAGACCTCGGCCAGGTCGTTGTCGGTGCGCCACGAACCGGATTCCACCACCTGCAGCACCCCGGCACCATACGACCCGGGTTTGGAGCCGAAGATTCGGGTGCGGGCCCTCCGCTCGTCACCGTGCGCGGCCAGATCGGCCTGCGCGTGGGCCTTCACGAAGTTTTGGTCTAGTGGCTCGTCCAGCTCGCCGACGATCTTGATCGCATCGTCCAACATATCGATGACGTGCGGGAAGGCGTCGCGGAAGAAGCCGGAGATGCGCACGATGACGTCGATCCGAGGGCGGCCCAACTCCTCCAGCGAGATGACCTCAAGGCCGACGACCCGACGTGACTGCTCGTCCCACTTCGGCGTCACACCCATCAGCGCCAAGACTTCGCCGATGTCGTCACCTGAGGTCCGCATCGCCGAGGTGCCCCAGACCGACAGGCCGACTGACTCCGGCAGCGCGCCGGTGTCTTCGCGGTAGCGCTCGACCAGGGACTCGGCCATCGCCGAGCCCGTGGCGTAGGCCAGCCGCGAGGGGATGGCCTTGGGGTCGACGGAGTAGAAGTTGCGCCCGGTCGGCAGCACGTTGACCAGTCCGCGCAGCGGCGACCCCGACGGCCCAGCTGGCACGTATCCGCCGTCCAGCGCGTGCAGCACCATCGGTAGCTCTTGGGTGGTGCCCCGCAAACGCGGGACGACCTCGCGGCAGGCAAAGCGCAATGACGCGGAGGCACCTTCGTTGGCCTCGCCCAGGTGGGCCAACACGATGCCGTCGACCGCAGCCTCGGCCCACTCCGCCTCGGCCACGTCAGCAACCAGCGCGCCCGCCAACTCTTCGATCTCGTCGGTGCGGCTGCTGCTGGCCTCCTCTGCCAAACCGAGGGCAGTGCGCAAACCGGGTATGCCGTCGCGCGCCCCACCGAACATCTGACCCGAACGCAGGATCGCCAGCACCAGGTTGGCCAGCGTCGGGCCGCTCGGTGCCTCGCCCAGGATGTGCAGGCCGTCGCGGATTTGCACGTCCTTGATCTCGCACAGCCACGTGTCGACCTGCATCACGAACTCGTCGAATTCGTCTTCGCCCGGCGCAGCACTCATGCCGAGATCGTGGTCGAGCTTGGCGGCCTGAATCAGGGTCCAAATCTCACCACGCAGCGCCGGTACCTTGGCCGGGTCCATCGCCGAGACGTTGCCGTATTCGTCAAGCAGTTGCTCCAAGCGAGCGATGTCACCGTAGGAGTCGGCCCGCGCCATCGGCGGCACCAAGTGGTCGATGATCGTGGCGTGGGCGCGGCGCTTGGCCTGTGTGCCCTCGCCCGGGTCGTTGACCAGGAACGGGTAGATCAGCGGCAGTGAGCCCAGCGCGGCGTCGGTGCCACAGCTGGCCGACATCGCGAGGTTCTTGCCCGGCATCCATTCGAGGTTGCCGTGTTTGCCTATGTGCACGACGGCGTGGGCGCCGAAGGTCTCTTCGATCCAGCGGTA
>JBBSVB010000119.1:0-7512 GCA_038233875.1 Actinomycetales bacterium
CCTCAGCCTCAGCCTCAGCCTCAGCCTCTGCCTGGGCCTTTGCCTCGGCCTCGGCCTCTGCCTGGGCCTTTGCATCAGCCTCAGCTTGGGCCTTTGCCTCGGCCTCTTTCTTGGCTTCGAGCTTGGCTCCCTCTTTGGCGACGACCTTAGTCCCGGCCTCGCCTTCATCGTGTGATGACTGAACCGAGGAGACACCCACCATCAGGTCGTTGACGAGTTCGGACGTCTGCGCCACCTCGGCTAGGGGGGCTTCGTTTTGCACGGCCCGAAAGGCCGAGTCAGCTATGACTGGCACCGAGCCGTCGAGGTTCGCCTGCAATTGCTCCGCCGCAGATACCTGAGGTTCGTACACCGCGAAGCCTGCGAGAGCCACCGAACCGACGGCGATAGCGGCCGTGACCAGCGTCGCCGGGTGCTTGGCCCTCCGGGCGATGCGGTGGCGGCCAGATGCTGCCCGATCAAAGGTGACTGTGTCGGCCTGACCTTGGGTGGGGACCGATTCTGTGAAACCGTTTTCATTCGATGAGTCGCTGACCATGGTGACCTCCGGGTTGAAGCAATGTGGACAGACGGTGTTCGCGGACCAAGTCGACGCGAGCGTTACCAATCTGTAACCAAGTGCCTTCACCGTGCCATCTCCACTACGCCCGAGGCAAGCCTGCAAACGTGATCGTGGTGAAGGTCACAGGGCCCAGTGTTTGGCGAGTCGAGGGGCTAGGAACCGTAGCGTCGTTCACGCTCGGCATACGCCCGCAGTGCACGTAAGAAATCCACCTTCCGAAAGTCCGGCCAGAAGGCCTCGCAGAAGTAAAACTCGCTGTGCGCGCTTTGCCACAGCAGGAAGCCGCCGAGTCGTTGCTCGCCGCTGGTGCGGATCACCAGATCGGGATCGGGTTGCCCTTTGGTGTAGAGATGCTCGGCAATGTGGTCGATTTCCAGAGTGGCCGAGAGCTCTTCCAGCGACGTCCCCAGACGGGCATGCTCGTTCAGCAACGACCGCACAGCGTCGGCAATCTCTTGGCGACCGCCGTATCCAATCGCGACGTTGACCAGCATCCCCGCGAGGTCTTGCGTCGAGGCCGCTGAGGTGTCGAGCTCGGCTCGAGTTTCTTCCGGTAGAAGGTGGCGCGCGCCGACGACGTGCAGTCGCCACCGGCCCGTGGCAGCCAAATCGGACACGACGTCCGAGATGATTTGGAGCAGCGGCTCGAGCTCGGCCGGTGCCCTATTCAGATTGTCCGTCGACAGGAGCCACAGTGTGACTACCTCGACGCCCGCTTCTTCGCACCACCCCAGCAACGGCTTGATGTTCTCGGCACCGGCTCTGTGGCCGTCCGTCGTGGCGGCCCCCCTCATCTTGGCCCATCGCCGGTTGCCGTCCAGCATCACGCCCACGTGACGCGGGACCCCCGCCGACGGCAGTTGCTTGGTTAGCGACGCGTTGTAGGCCCGGTAGATGAGATCGCGCAGGGAGGCCATGAAGGTCAACCTACTCGCCCAGGCTTAGGGGTCACCGCACCACGACGACGTGTTCCCATTCACCGGTGATCGGAGCCTGCGAGGCACCTGATGGTGACTTACGGTTGCGTAGGTTAGCGTGTTCGCCATGATCCCTCGATCTGATGACAGCGCCAACACCTCGGGGGTTTCGGGGGAAGCGCACGACCTTAAAGACGACGTATCGCAGGTCGCCAAAGACGTGGCCGCCACCATCAAGCCCAAACTCCGCGGATGGCTGCACTTGGGCATGGCACCGTTGGCCCTGGCGGCCTCCATCGTCTTGATCGTGTTGGCACCCACCTCGCTGGGGCGTGTTTCATCGTTGGTATTCGGATTTTCGGCCGTCATGTTGTTTGTGACCTCGGCCACCTACCACCGCGGCAATTGGGCCCCGTCCACGAGCAGATTTCTCAAGCGCCTGGACCACGCCAATATTTTCTTGATTATTGCGGGCAGTTATACGCCGCTGGCCCTAATGCTCTTACCCCCCGATTCCGCCCGCACCCTTTTGGTGCTGGTCTGGTCCGGGGCTATTGCCGGCATTGCCTTCCGAGTTTTCTGGGTGGGAGCACCAAGGTGGCTGTACACCCCGGTCTACGTGGCTCTGGGGTGGGTCGCTGTCTTCTATATCGTTCCGTTTTATCAAGCCGGCGGTGCCGCAGTCGTCACCCTGGTCGCCACCGGAGGCTTGCTCTACACCATGGGTGCGGTCGTCTACGGACTCAAGCGCCCCAATCCCTCGCCGACCTGGTTTGGTTTCCACGAGATATTTCACGCTTTCACCATCGTAGCGTTTACCACGCACTACATCGCGGTGTCTTTAGCGGTGTATGGCGCTATTCCAGGGATCGCTTAGGGTCTTGCGGTTCGCCGTGACCCGGTTCGGTCTGCTCGCTGGCTGGGACACCGTCGTTCGAGGTGGGGGGCTTCTTGGCGGCCGCCTGGACGTTGCGAACGCGCAGTTCTTCGCGTTGCCTCATCCGGCGCAACCGACGGCTGAGGTCTCGTCCGAGGAACCACACCATCAGCCCCATACCAAAAAGCACCAAGAACCCGCCCAGTCCCGCGGTGATTTCGACGTTGCTGACGTTCATGAGGCCTTCTCCACATCTTCACCCTCGGAGTGGCCCTCGCTGGCTCTCACATCGGCGTCGTCACGAGAGTCGTTGGCGGCAGCCGCCGTCAACGGCTGCTCAGGCTCCGAGACGGGTGCAGAGTATGCCGTAACGACCGTGCCATCGTCCGCGCGGGAGGGTGCCGCCATACACAATGCCTCCAACTCCGCGATTGCCGGCAACCCGGCAAAAAGGTCATCCTCAGGCAGATCGACCTCCACGAGGGAGGTAGCCCGCTCGAAGTCCGCGGTCGGGTGCACCCGGCGCTGCATGTCCATGGGGATCGCAAACCACATGCCGTCGGGGTCGACCTGGGTGGCGTGAGCGAGGAGCGCGGCGTCTCGAGCCTCAAAGTGGTCGGCGCACGGCACGTGCGTGTGGATCGCGCGCTTGGGCCGCTCCCCCATCCGTTCAATCCAGTCCGCGAACGGGGACTCCAAACCCTCGTCGAGCATCGCCTGATGCAGATTGATCAGGCGCTCCGGCGAGAACATCGTGTAGTACACCTTCTGCGGTTGCCACGGGTCCCCGGCGTGCGGGTATGCCGACGGGTCGCCGGCCGCTTGGAAGGCAGCCATGCTTACGGTGTGGGTCATCACGTGGTCAGGGTGGGGGTAACCACCGTTCTCGTCGTACGTGGTGATCACGTGCGGCCGAAACTCTCGGATGACGCGCACCAACGCCTCGCACGTGTCCTCGATCGGCTCGAGTGCGAAGCACCCTTCCGGCAGGGGCGGCAGCGGGTCACCCTCAGGCAGACCCGAATCCACAAAGCCCAACCAGGTGTGCTCCACGCCGAGGGCCGCCGCTGCAGCAGCCATCTCGTTGCGTCGCACCTGCGCAACATCGCGGATGATCTCCGCGTCGTTGGCGAGTTTGGGGTTCAGGATGTCGCCGCGCTCACCGCCGGTGCAGGACACCACACGCACCCGCACCCCCCGCTCGACGTACATCGCCGTTGTCGCCGCTCCCTTAGACGACTCGTCGTCCGGGTGGGCATGGATAGCCATCAGCCTCAGGCCCTGATCCACCTGTGCTCCTTACATTGCCGTGCTGGATAATGGACGCCATCCTCTCACCTGAGATTGCCGTACCACCCATCGGAGCATCCGCACCATGACGCACGGAGATGACCTCGCTGTGATCACCGGACTGAGCACGCAGCAAAACACGCGCCGCTGGTGGGTGATCGGCGGGCTCGGGGTGGCCCTGATGACGGCCGTCGCGATCTGGTTCGGCGTGGCGTCTGGAGCGGGCAAGGTCGAGTGGGGCAACGCCGGCTTCGACGTCGTCTCGGACAAGCAGGTCGACGTGCGATTCGATATCTACCGCGACCCCTCGCGCGCCGTCGAATGCGTGATCGAGGCTCAAGACAAGAGTCACTTCGTGGTCGGCCGCACGACCACTGTGGTGGAGCCTAGTGATGCGTCACCCTCGCGTCAGATCGCCAGCGTGCAAACGGCGGGCCCGGCGGTGACGGGGTATGTCGAGCGGTGCGAGTACATCGCTACTCCTGGCTGATTAAGCGGCACCAACCTAAAGCGATCAGACGGCTTGAGTTTCTTCGTTCGCCCTAATCGGCGTCACTTGATAAAGTACTGATTCTCGTCCGGGCACCCTGTGATGACCACATCACGGTCATCCGCCCGGACTTTGTGTATTTCCAGACCAAGGAGTGAGCATCGTGACCGAGACCACCACGTCAAGTTTTTTGACCCAAGAGGCTTTTGACCGCCTGCAGGCTGAGTTAAAGAACCTGTCTGGTCCTGGGCGCAGCGACATCGCCAAGCGCATTGAGGCTGCCCGTGACGAGGGCGACCTCAAGGAAAATGGTGGCTATCACGCAGCCAAAGAGGAGCAGGGCAAGATGGAAGCCCGAATTCGCCAGTTGCAGCATTTGCTGGACAACTCAAGCGTCGGCGAAACACCGACCGGCGAAGGTGCCATTCGCCCCGGCACCGTAGTAACCGTAGAAATGTTCGGCGACACCGAGAAGTTCTTGATCGGAAGCCGCGAGATCACCCACGGCGGCGACAGCATCGACGTGTATAGCGAGCGCTCCCCGTTGGGCGCGGCCATCCTCGGGCACGAGGCCGGCGAGAGCGTGTCCTATGAGGCACCAAACGGCAAGTCGATCGACGTCAAGATCGTCAGCGCTGAGGCCTACCGCCCCTGAGCGAGACTTAACGCCCCTGACCCACGCCGAGCACCGTGGCCGCCAAGGCGACTGCGGTGCTCGGTCGGTTGTGGGCCAGCAACCCGACGGAGCACAGCAGGTAGGGCACGTCGATGGTGAGGGCCGCGTGCTGCGGAGGGTTCCAACCCCCCGCGTAATCGTGAGTAATGCTCCGCAACACGTCCGCTGCCTCGCACGGGTCGGCATACCTCAGGACGCCGCCAGAACCGATGAGTATCCCGACGTCCTGCAACCCTCGGGGCGAGCCGCCTGGGTGCGACGGTCGCGCGTGACGGCGCGTGGCGACGACGGCCGCTATCGTGGCCAGGGTGCGGTCGAAAGCACGTTCATCGACCGTATGGGCGACTAGTGCCGGGTCGTAGCCCACCTGCTCGACCCACGCCGCTAACGCTAGGTCACCTGATCCGGGGAGCGCTTCCCGTTCGGCGGCAGCGAGCACGGAGACAGCACTGTGCCGCATACCCAAATCTCCCTCCACGGTGCGCGCTGTCCACAGCGTTCCCACCACATCCTTGGCGAGCGTTGCGTCTTCACCCTGCGGCTGCACCGCCGAGTACACGTCCGTGGTCGCGCCACCGACATCGATAACCATCACGTCGTGATCGCTGACCTGACGCAAGACCTGGACGCCGTCGAGCATCGCATCAGGCGTCGCGGCCCGCACCGAGGCCGCAAACTCTGGCCCCGCCGATAGCCCCTTGCCCCCGATGACGTGCGCCAGAAAGGCACGGCGTATGGCTGCCCGGGCGCTCGCCGGCTCGAGAGTGCCGATCCGCGGCAGGACGTTGTCCGCCCGCTCGACGGCCATTCCAGCCTCCACCAACGCCGTAGCCGCCTCTTCCTGCGCATCGACGTTGCAGGCCAGCACCACCGGGATGGCCCACCCGGCGCGGGCCAGTGCGACCGCGTTCCGCATCGCTACCTCGGCGTTGCCACCGTCGGTGCCACCGACCAGCAGGATCAGGTCGGGTGCTGCTGCTCGCAGATCGAGCAGGTCGTTATCTCCCAGAGCGCCGGCAGTGACGTGCACGATGCTTGCGCCAGCACTGAGCGCGACCAGTCGACCGGCGATGGCGCTGACCTCTGCCTCGAAACCGACAACCGCCAGGCGCAGCCCCCCGCCAGCGCTGGAGCAGATCCACACCCGGTCGCGATTGCCAAGGTCGGGGACCCCCGGAGTCCGGGCCGCGAGAAGGTCACGCACCGACACGACCCCGTCCCACACATCGGTGGCCGAGGTCGTGGGGACACTAGCCGCGTCGACCAACTCACCAGATTCTTCGCCGACGACGACGGCCTTAGTGAAGGTCGAGCCGACGTCGAGACACAACAGGTTCAGCTGAGGATCCTCCATACCGTTAGGCCGAGGAGCACGAGCACCCCGAAGAGCATCATGATCAGACCCACAAGCACCCGCCCCGTCGCCACGCGGACCTGCTCACGGGCTTCCTCGATGCCGAAGCCCTCTGCGCTGCCGACGTCAGTGGTGCCCGGCTCAGCTCCGAAACCGCCCCGCTTTCGGGCGTCATCGAGGATCAAGCGCCGTTGCGTGCGTGCGCCGAAGAAAATCACGAACCCGACCAGCACCAGAATCAGCGGTGGCCCGAACCACACCAGAAATTGGTTGAGCGACCAGGATTGCTCGTCTGCTTGCGCGGTGAGCGTCGCGAGCGTGACGTTGTGCAGGAGTGCGTGCATGGGAGCACGTTAACCCGCCACGAACCCCGGGAGCACAGGAATGCCCTGCCTCGGGGTCGTGTTCTTGAATCTATGGGCTTCTTCTCTACTACTCCCCCTTCCGGCCGCGATTCCGCACTGCCTGGGATTCCCCAACATCATGAGGTTCTTCCGGGGCCGCTCCAGGGGCCGTGGGCCCCAGGCTCTGAGGTCTTGTTCATCGCGATGGGCTGCTTCTGGGGTGCGGAGCGGATGTACTGGACTGTCCCCGGGGTGCTGAGCACCGCCGTGGGATACATGGGTGGCACCACGCTCAACCCGACCTACCGTGAGGTGTGCACGGGCCGATCGGGGCACGCCGAGGCCGCCCAGATCGTCTACGACCCCTCAATCGTCTCCCCCGAGCAGTTGCTCAAGATCTTTTGGGAAAACCACGACCCGACCACGGCAGACCGCCAAGGCAATGACCGGGGTACGCAGTATCGCTCGGCCATCTTTTGGACCACACAGGCGCAGGAGCGTGCAGCGCAGACGACCCGTGATGCTTTTCAGGAAGTGCTCACGCAACACGGCCATGGAGCGATCACCACGCAGATTGAGCCTGCAGATTCAGTCGGCGCGTTCTACTACGCGGAGGCGGAGCACCAGCAATACCTGCACAAGCACCCCGGTGGCTACTGCAACCACGGCCCCAATGGACTGACCTGCCCCGTGGGCATCGTCCGTCAAGATGAGTTGCCATCACAAGAGTCAATCCTCAACCCTGACGGATAGGGACCGTCCAACTTCTCAGAAGTTGAACTCCATCAGGTCAGCGGCTGCCGGGGCTTCGATGGTGACGTCGGAGCCCCAATTGTCGAAGCTCACCGTGGCCGATCCGCCGTCGATACCGACCACCATTTTGGCGAGATGATCGTCTTGACCGACCCAGATTTCCGTGGTCACCGCCTCGGAAAGGTCGATGTCTGAGGGAGCAGTCTCACCGGCGGCGTCCAGGGCTGCCTCGGGGTCGAGCGTGATCTC
>JBBSVB010000120.1:0-7373 GCA_038233875.1 Actinomycetales bacterium
ACGGGCAGCAACTCGGTCACGTCCGGGCCGATCAGGTGTGCACCGATGATCTCGTTGAACTCGGAATCCGCAATGACCTTGACGAACCCGATGGGCTCGCCCAGGCCAGCAGCCTTGCCGTTGGCGCTGAAGGGGAACTTAGCGACCTTGACGTCGTACCCCTGGTCCTTGGCCTGCTCCTCGGTGTAGCCCATCGAGGCGACCTGGGGCTGGCAATACGTCGCGCGGGGGACGAAGTCGTAGTCGATCTCCATCGTCTCTTCACCGCACATCGTCTCGGCCGCCACGATGCCCATCGCCTCTGCGTTGTGGGCGAGCATCAGCTTCGCGGTGACGTCACCAATGGCGTAGACGCCGTCGACGTTCGTCCGGCCCCGGCCATCGATCGCAATGGCGCCGCGATCGGTCATCTCGACGCCGATGTTCTCTAGGCCGTAGCCCTCCACGCGCGGCACGAACCCGATGGCCTGCATGACCTTGTCGGTCTCGAGTGTTTGCGAGTCGCCGCCACCAGCGGGGGAGACGGTCACCTTCACCTTGTCGCCGGAGTCGTCGATGCCTTCGACCTTGGTCGCGGTCATCAACTTCACGCCGAGCTTCTTGTAGTGCTTGGCCAGCTCCTTGGAAACTTCGGGGTCTTCCAACGGCACGATCCGGTCCAAGAACTCCACGATGGTGACGTCGACACCGAAGTTCGCCAAGATGTAGGCGAACTCCACGCCGATGGCACCCGACCCAGCGATCACGATGCTACCGGGCAGCTCCTCGGTCAGGATCTGCTCTTCATACGTCACGACGCGCTCGGACAACTCGGTGCCCGGGATGAGCCGCGTGTAGGCACCCGTGGCAATGATGAGGTTGTCGAAGGTCAACTGCTGCGTGTCACCCTCGTTGAGGTCCACATCCATCGAAGTGGCGCTCTTGATCGTGCCCCAACCGTCGATCTCGGTGATCTTGTTCTTCTTCATCAGGTAATGGACGCCCTTGACGATGCCCGCCGACACCGTGCGGCTGCGCTTGAAGGTCGGCCCAAAGGACATCGTGGCGTCGCCCTCGATGCCGAACTTGGCCTTCTCGTGCTGCAGCGTGTGCGACAACTCGGCGTTCTTCAGCAGAGCCTTCGAGGGGATGCAGCCCACGTTGAGGCACACACCGCCCCAGTACTTCTTCTCGACGACGGCAACCTTTTTGCCCAGTTGGGACGCACGGATTGCCGCGACATACCCACCGGGGCCTGCGCCCAGAACAACGAGGTCATAGTGATCAGCCATTGCAGCAGTATGCCGTGTGGGGCACGAGTCGGCCAGAGCGCCCGCCATCTTCGGTGCCGAAGCGAGTCCATTGACAACTCCGACGGTCGGTAGGAAGGTGAAGCATGGCCCGTTATACCTACCGCTGCAGGGATCATGGAGCCCACGATGTGTCCGCTCCCATTGGCACAGCCAACGACGCCGAGCCCTGTCCGGTATGCCGAACGCCTAGCTCGCGAATGATCACCTCACCGATGCTCTCCCTGGCCAATTACGGCGTCACGACAGCCATGGATCACGCCGAAAAGTCGGCGGACCAACCCGAGGTCGTGCGCTCACTACCTCCTGGCGCAACCCCGCGGCATACCCCCGTGACGAAACGCGCAGCCATCAACCCAGCGTGGGCGGGTCTACCGCGGCCATGAACACCTCCCGTTGCCACTGCCCGCGCCGCAACCGCCTCGGCTGAGTGCCGCGGGCTTAGTCGAAAGGATCAGCCATGGCCGCTGTCGGATTACTCTACGTAGGGGCTGTGTTGTTCCTCAACGGGATGATGTTGATGGGCTTCGTTGACCCGCGCTCGGTTATCCCACTCAACATTTTCGTCGGCCTGTTGCAGGTGGTGACGCCGACGTTCCTGATCTTCACCGCGGCCGGCGACGAGTCGATTATTCTCAACGCCTCGGGGCTATACCTGTTTGGCTTCACCTATCTCTACGTGGCCTTCAACCAGTGGATGGGGCTGGACGGCACCGGCTTGGGCTATTTCTCGCTCTTTGTGGCGATCTGCGCGCTGGTCTACTCCTTCGTGAACTTCGTCCAGTTCGGCGACCCCGCGTTTGGGGTGATCTGGCTGCACTGGGCCCTGCTGTGGGCCTTGTTCTTCTTGCTGCTCGGCCGGGGTCGCGAGGATCTTGGCCGGTTCACGGGGGCGGTCGCCGCAACCCAGGGGTGGATCACCGGCGCCATTCCAGCGCTCCTACTGCTCACGGGCCGGTGGGACGACGTCAACACCGTGATGGCAGTGCTGCTCGTCGCCATCGGTGTCGTTGGCTTCGGCCTGCTCTACCCGAGGATGACTCGCTCTGCGCGGGGGGAGGTGGTGGTTGCCGTATGACGATCGCTCGCCGCACGACATACCTGCATTTATGTAGTTGAGAAAGGACGCACCATGCCGAACAATCTCTTTCCGCTCGACTCAACCAAGAAGTTCACCGACCAAGAAAAGGTCGGGCATAACCGGTGGCATCCGGACATCCCAGCGGCGGTCACCGTCAAGCCTGGCGAATCGCTACGGATCGATTGCCGCGAATGGTTTGACGGCGCGATCAACAACGACGACTCGGCGGACGACATACGAGACGCGCCGTTGGACACCGTCCACGTTCTGTCTGGGCCCTTTGCCGTTGAGGGTACCCAACCCGGCGACCTGCTGATCGTCGACATTCTCGATGTGGGGCCGATCCCGCTGGAAGACTCGGGGCCGCTTGCCGGGCAAGGCTGGGGCTATACCGGCATCTTCGCCAAGAAAAATGGCGGCTCGTTCCTGGTCGATCAGTTCCCGGACGCCTACAAGGCCATCTGGGACTTCTCCGGGCAGACCGCGACGTCGCGCCACGTGCCCGAGGTGTCCTTCACCGGGATCGTGCACCCCGGTTTGATGGGCACTGCGCCCTCGGCCGAATTGCTCGCCCGGTGGAACAAGCGCGAGGGCGCGCTCATCGCCACCGACCCCGACCGCGTGCCACCGCTGGCTCTGACTCCCCTGCCCAAGGACGCCATCCTCGGCGGGGTGGATGCTGGCGACTTCGACCGCGTGGCCGGTGAGGCCGCCCGTACCGCGCCCGGTCGGGAAAACGGTGGCAACCAGGACATCAAGAACCTGACTAAGGGCAGCCGGATCTTCTACCCGGTCTACGTGCCGGGCGGCAACCTTTCGCTAGGTGACCTGCACTTCTCCCAAGGCGACGGCGAGATCACGTTCTGTGGCGCGATCGAGATGGGCGGCTTCATCGACCTGCGACTCGACGTCCTCAAGGGCGGGATGGAGACCTACGGCGTCGCCGAAAACTGCATCTTCATGCCCGGCCACACCGATCCCCAGCATTCGGAGTGGGTTGCTTTCTCCGGTGTCTCGGTCACGCTGGACGACGAGCAGAAGTATCTCGATTCGCAACTGGCCTACCAACGGGCCTGCCTGCACGCGATCGACTACCTGGTGAAGTTCGGTTACAGCCCGGAGCAGGCCTATCTGTTGTTAGGGGCGGCGCCGATCGAAGGCCGATTCTCCGGGGTGGTGGACATCCCGAACTCGTGCGCGACGGTGTATCTCCCGACGTCGATCTTTGACTTCGACATACGCCCTGGTCCTGGTGGGCCGCACCAGGTCAACCCCGGGATGGGAGCGCCCCACTCGGCCTTCTAACCGACGGGCGACGGTGTGCTCGCACCGATGACCGTTGTGCGCGCTCTCTGCGGTTTCGCGGCGGGGGAGGGCGCGCACATCGGTCATTGGGTCGCCAATACACTTGACGCGAGGGAAATCTTGCCGCATTCTTAGGAGATGTCAGCCTCGCTCGTACTTATTGCACAGGACGCGTCCTGAGCTGATAAGCCCGAACGCGTCCTCCCCTCGTCAGCCTCACGGCGGAGGGGTTTTTTCATGCCCTACCCGATAGACCGACGAAAAGGATCTCCAGGATCATGAGCACGGTGACCCGCACTGACGCGAGCCCAACCGAGAAGTCCACGCCGCTCACCGGCGCTGAGACGCTCGTCTCGATGCTGGAACGAGTTGGCGTAGAGCACATTTTCGGGCTCCCCGGTGGTTGCGTGCTTCCGCTCTACGACGCGCTCTACGGGTCAAAATCACTCCGTCACATCCTGGTCCGCCACGAGCAAGGCGCTGGCCACGCCGCGCAGGGGTATGCCGCGGCAACCGGGCGAGTCGGTGTCTGCATGGCGACCAGTGGCCCGGGTGCGACCAACTTGGTGACGCCCCTGGCCGACGCCAACATGGATTCGGTGCCGATCGTGGCCATCACCGGCAACGTGCCGAGTGCCGCAATCGGGTCGGACGCCTTCCAAGAGGCGGACATCCGCAGCATCACCATGCCGGTCACCAAGCACTCGTTCCTGGTGACCAACCCCAACGAGATCGCCGCCACTGTCCGCAGTGCCTTCCACTTGGCCTCCACCGGCCGGCCCGGTCCGGTCCTGGTCGACGTGTCCAAAGATGCATTGGCTGCGCTCATTGACCCGGCCAATGCGGTGGACGTGCCGATGCGCGGCTACCACCCGGTCACTGTCCCCCCGGCCGAAGCCATCCGCGACGCCGTCGAGCTGATGCTCTCGGCGCGCCAGCCGGTGCTCTACGTGGGCGGCGGCACGATCCGCGCCGAAGCGCACCGTGAGGTTGCCGAGCTCGCCGAGCTGACGGGCATACCTGTGGTCACGACGTTGATGGCCCGCGGGGTCTTCCCCGACAGCCACCCCCAGCACCTGGGTATGCCGGGCATGCACGGCACCGTCGCAGCGGTCGCGTCGCTGCAAAAATCTGATCTCCTGATATGTCTAGGTGCGCGTTTCGACGACCGGGTGACCGGCGCTCGCGACTCGTTCGCGCCGCAGGCCAAGGTCATCCATGCCGACATCGACGAGTCCGAGATCGGCAAGAACCGCAGCGTGGACGTCGGCCTGCACGGTGACGCCAAGATCACGATCGCCGCGCTGATCAGCGAATTCACCAACCGCATCGCCAAGGGCGCCGAGCCGGACTACCACGACTGGGTCGACAACTGTGTGCGCTGGAAGGCCAAATACCCGGCCGGATACGACACCCCACCCGACGGTTCGCTCGCTCCCCAGTACGTCATCGAGCGACTCGGCGAGATCGCCGGCCCGGACGCCATCTACGCATCCGGCGTCGGTCAGCACCAGATGTGGGCAAGCCAGTACGTGAAGTACGAGCGCCCCCGCGCCTGGCTCAACTCCGGTGGCCTGGGCACGATGGGGTATGCCGTGCCAGCGGCCATGGGCGCGAAGATCGGCTGCCCTGACAGCACGGTGTGGGCGATCGATGGTGACGGTTGCTTCCAGATGACCAACCAGGAGTTGGCGACCTGCGCGGTGGAGGGCATCCCGATCAAGGTGGCGATCATCAACAACGCCGCGCTCGGGATGGTCCGCCAGTGGCAGACACTCTTCTACTCCCAGCGGTACAGCGCCTCACGCCTGGACCAGATGCAGGTGCCGGATTTCGTGAAGCTAGCCGAGGCCTACGGCTGTGTGGGCATGCGCTGCGACAATCCGGTCGATGTCGACGCCACAATCGAGAAGGCGATGGAGATCAACGACCAGCCCGTGGTCATCGATTTCCGGGTGCACCAGGACGCCATGGTGTGGCCGATGGTGCCTTCGGGCACGAGCAATGACGCCATCCAGTACGCGCGCAATATCGCACCGAATTTTGACGACGAATGAGCGTCCCTACGCTCCGCCAAGACCGCGTCGTCACGCAAGACGATGTCGATCCTTTCCTCGAACTGCCAGTCCGCAGCAGGTATGCCGTTGACGCGGTCCCCGGCGTGGATCCAGTCGCATTAGCCACCACGAGAACCGTCACTAGTACACCTGCAGAAAACAACCGAAAGGTCAGCCCGATGAGCCGCCACGCATTGTCTGTCTTGGTCGAGAACAACCCAGGAGTCCTGGCCCGAGTGTCCGTGCTCTTTGCCCGGCGCAGCTTCAACATCGATCACTTGGTGGTCGGCCCGACGGAGGACCCCAAGGTCTCCCGAATGACCATCGTGGTCAACGTCGGCGAGGAGCAACTGCACCGGGTGACGTCTCAGTTGGACAAGTTAATCGAGGTCATCCACATCGAGGAGCTCGACGACGCCGCAGCTATCCGCGAGAAGCTGTGGGAGATCAACGACAACGGCCCACGCCCGGTTGGAGCGATGGCTGCCGCTTGGGGCTGACCTTTCGGCATACCCTGTGCTCGTTGTGCGCTTCGTTCGGAGCGCCTAATTCACCAGTTCAAACCCATTCAGTGACTTCAAGGAGCACCTCACACCATGGCCACGATGTACTACGACGACTCCGCCGACATGAGCCTGATCCAGGACCGCGCGGTTGCCGTGCTCGGTTATGGCAGTCAGGGCCACGCTCACGCTTTGTCCCTGCGCGACTCCGGTGTGGACGTCCGCGTTGGCCTCAAGGAAGGCAGCGCCTCGCGCGCCAAGGCTGAGGCCGAGGGTCTGCGCGTCGTCACTCCCGAGGTTGCCTGCCAAGAGGCCGACCTAATCATGTTGCTGGTGCCCGACCACGTCGCGCGCCACGTGTACAAGGAGGCCGTTGAGCCCAACCTGGAAGACGGCGACGCGCTGTTCTTCGGTCACGGCTTCAACATCCGCTTCGACTACATCAAGCCGCCGGCGAACGTCGACGTGTGCATGGTGGCGCCCAAGGGGCCCGGCCACCTCGTGCGCCGTGAGTATGTCGACGGTCGCGGGGTGCCCGTGCTGGTTGCCGTGGAGCAGGACTACACAGGCCACGCCTGGGATCTGGCCTTGGCTTACGCATCCGCGATCGGCGGGCTGCGCGCCGGCGGCATCAAGACAACCTTCACCGAAGAGACCGAAACCGACCTGTTCGGTGAGCAGGCCGTGCTCTGTGGTGGCCTCTCCGAGCTGATCATGAAGGGCTTCGAGACGCTCACCGAGGCCGGCTACCAGCCTGAGGTGGCCTACTTCGAGTGCTTGCACGAGGTCAAGCTCATCGTGGACCTCATGTATGAAGGTGGCATCGCCAAGCAGCGTTGGTCCGTCTCCGACACCGCCGAATACGGCGACTACGTCTCCGGCCCCCGCGTCGTTGATGACCGCGTCAAACAGAACATGTCGGCCGTCTTGGAGGACATCCGCAACGGGTCGTTCGCCCAGCGCTTCGTCGACGACCAAGAGGCTGGCGCTCCCGAGTTCAAGGAGCTGCGCGCCAAGGGGGCTGCTCACCCGATCGAAGACACCGGCCGGGAGCTGCGCGGCATGATGGCTTGGGTCAGCTCCGGCGACGACGATTACACCGAGGGATCCGCTGCCCGATGAGCCAACCGCAGTCTTC
>JBBSVB010000121.1:0-7356 GCA_038233875.1 Actinomycetales bacterium
AGACCGCAGTAGCCGACAGCATCGTGATCGACGGTTCTCGGATGAGTGCCGTGGTGTCTATCGACGAAGCCAACATGATGACGACCGTGCAGTGTGGGGTGCCGCTGCGCGAGATCGAAGACCAGCTGCGCGCACGCGGGTTGACCACGGGCCACTCACCCCAATCCCAGCCGATCGCGCAAATGGGCGGCCTGGTGGCCACGCGGTCGATTGGCCAGTTCTCCACGCTCTACGGCGGCATCGAAGACATGGTGGTCGGCCTCGAAGCGGTGCTGCCTGGCGGTGAGGTGGTGCGTATCAAGAACGTGCCTCGTCGCGCCGCTGGCCCCGACATCCGCCACATCATCATCGGCAACGAAGGGGCGCTGGCCTACATCACCGAGGTCACCGTGCAGGTGTTCCGCTACGAGCCTGGCACTGCGAGGTATGTCGGCCTGCTCGTCCCCGATTTCGCGGAGGCCATCGGCCTGCTCCGGGAAGTCATCGTCGCCGGATATCGACCTGCTGTGGCCCGGGTCTATTCGCCGCAAGACGCCCGGCAGCACTTCCCGGACCATCCCCAGGACCAAAACTTGGTGGTGTGGAGTGCCCAAGGGCCCGCGCCCATTGTTGACGCCACGATCACCGCGATTGAAAACATCGCGGCCGCAGTTGCGCACACGCCGGTCGACTCAGAACGCATCGCGGCGTGGTTCGAGAGATTGAACTGGGGCCCGGAAAAGATCGAAGCCGAAAAGGCAGACATGTTGCGAGACAACCGATTGGGATACACCACGGAGGTGTCCATTGATTGGTCGCGCGCGGGTGAACTTTACGATCTTGTGATGTCGCGTATCACCGATCATTTCCCGTTCGTCGACGACCTGCACCTCTTAGGTGCGCATTCTTCGCACTCGTATCAAACCGGTACTAATCTCTATTTCGTTTACGACTATTCGATTCGATGCCAACCCAGCGAGGAGCTGGCGAATTACCACTCGCCGCTGAACGCGATCATCGTGGAAGCCGCTCTGGAGTTGGGCGGTTCGATGGCGCACCACCACGGCGTCGGCAAGTACCGCACCCCGTGGATACGTCAAGAACACGGCAGCGCGTATGCGTTGTTGCGCGGGCTCAAAGATGCCTTCGACCCGGTGGGCATCATGAACCCGGGCACGATCTACCCGCTCGATGAGTGGCCTCCCGCCCCGCCGTGCGCAATTGATGGGTAACACGGCATGACCTCCCTGCGTCGCTCGGGTCTGATCCTGGCCATCGACGGTGGATCGCAGAGCACCAAGGTCACGATCTTCGACTCCACAGGGGTCGTCCAGGGGCAGGGCCGAGCGCCGCTGCGACCTTCGGCCTTGGGTACCGGGGGCTCGGTGGTTCACCCTGACGACGATCTGTGGGACTCGCTCTGTGCCGCTATCCGTAGGGCGCTAGGGGACGCCGCCGTTGCGGGCGACGCCATCGATGCGATCGGGTTATGCAGCATTCGCTACTGCCGGGCGATGCTCGATGAGACCGGCGCACTGGCCGAGCCGGTGCTGAGTTGGATGGACGACCGGGTGTCCGCGCCGGTCCGCGACCTGGACCCCAAGGTGGCAACGATCGCCAGCGCTGCCGGCTATCTCACTGTGCGGCTGACCGGGCAACGCCGAGACAGCGCTGCTGCATACAAAGGAATGTGGCCGATTGCGGAAGACGGGCTGAGTTGGTCCGAGGTCGACGAAGACGTCGCCTCCCCCGGTATGCCGCGTCGCCTGTTGCCGGAACTCGTGCCGCCCGCGGGTTTGCTGGGTGAGGTCACCGCTGCTGCGGCCGAGGCCACCGGTCTCGCCCAGGGATGCCCGGTGTTTGCCACGGCCAACGACAAGGCCGTCGAAGCCCTAGGCGCCGGATTGTCCGCAGCGACGGATGCGGCTTCCGGAGGCCAGGTGGTCTTGCTTTCACTGGGCACCTACATCGCCTCGACGACGTCGGGGGACCGGGCGTCCTTGCACCCGGCAGCCAATGGCCCGGATACCTGGGTCAACTCCGCGTCGGTGCCCGGTGACGTGTTGTACGAGAGCAAGGGCATTCGGCGGGGCATGTGGACCGTGACGTGGTTGCGCAACCTGGTCAGTTCGTCTGGCAACAACGACCCGATAGCCACCCAGACCTGGCTCGAACACGGCGCGGGCACACTCCCCCCAGGGGCCGAAGGGCTGTTCGTCGTGCCCGATTTCTTGGCGGGACCGGACGGCCCTGCTCGCCGGGGCAGCATCCTCGGCTTGGCCGGTCAACACGGAGCTCACCACCTGCACCGGGCAGTGCTCGAAGGCATCGCGCTGACCATGCGAGCTCACGCCTTCGCCATGATCGAAGCGCTGGGCATCGAGTCTGCGCGGGTGGTGGTCACCGGCGGTGGTGCCGTGTCCGACCTGATGATGCAGATCGTCGCCGATTCGTGGGGCGTGAAGGCAACCCGCGCTGGTATGCCGGATGCTGCCGGTCTGGGGGCGGCCATCTGTGCGGCGGTGGGCGCAGGCACGCACCCCGACTTCCCGACCGCCATCGAGGTGATGGTCAGCCAAGGGCGGGTATTCGCGCCCGATCCGTCGGAGGTCGCGGCTTATCGCGGCATCGCTGCCAGGTACGACAGCCTGACCGGCTTTACCGACCCGATGTATCGCCACCTGGCCGCAACTCAATCTGGCGCAGTTCAACCGTGAAGATCGGCAACATCGCCTGAGTGAGCGGCCCGATCGCTACCGCATACAACACGGTGCCGAGCCCGGCTGTCCCGCCGAGGATGAAACCGACGATGACCACAGTAATTTCTATGCTGGTGCGCACGAGTCGGATCGAGCGGCCGCTGACCCTTGCGAGGCCGGTCATCAGGCCGTCACGGGGGCCGGGCCCGAGTTGTGCGCCGACGTACAGCGCCGTTGCGACGGCGTTAAGCACGATGGCAGCCAACAGCAGGGGTATGCGGATGGCCAACGAGTCCAGGTCGGGCGTGAGATAGAGCGTGAAGTCCGCCGACAGCCCGACAAGAAAGGCGTTGGCAATGGTGCCGACGCCGGGTCGTTGTTTCAGCGGGATCCAGATCAGCAGCACCACCAACGAAACCAGGATGGTCATCACACCGAACGAAGTCGGCAGGTGCTGGATGATGCCGACGTGCAACACGTCCCAGGGGATGAGCCCCAGACTCGCGCGGATCACCAGGGCCATTGAGGCGCCATACAAGAACAGGCCGATCAGGAGTTGCGCCAACCGCCGGGGCAGCCGCCCGGCGCGCAGTTGCTCGATGGGGCCGAGGTTCGCGAGTTGTCGACGTTGGGTCTCGCTGTCAGGTGTAGCCACAGAGCCGATTGTGCTCCGAATTGGCCCGCACCAAAAGGTCCAATTCGCCAAAGGTGGTCTCAATCCACACCCGACAAGGGGCGCTTGCATCGTCTTAGTGCCAAATGCTCGCCCTATATGCCGATCATCGGGACATAAACCGATGCAATCGAGGGTCAGCGGCTCAGTCAGCCTCAAGCAAGTGCATATCGTCCATGCGGGCGGCTCGCCGATCAAAGGTCAAGGTATGGGTGCAGCCAGCCGCCCGACCGATGTGCGCGATCACAGCGTCGGCAAAATCGACGCCGTTCTCCCGAGCGTTCAGCGCCGCGCTCACGACGTCGAGCTGGTCAATCCGGAGTTCTCGGGTGTCAGCCAAGCGGGCTATGACGTCGGCGGCATCCTCAGCGTTCATTCCGTAGGCGCGATTGAGCACCCAGTGAATTTCGACAAGCGTGACGAGGCTGATGAAGCCTTGCTCGCCCTCAGTGAGGGTGCTGATCGCGGCGGAGGCGGCCTGCGACTGTGCCGGATCGTCCTGAACGAGATACCTGATGATGATGGTGGTATCGAGACCGATCATCGAGACCCACTCATCATTGCGACCCTGAAGCGGCACCTGCAGCGACGGCTTCGTCCATGTCATCGAGCGTGACGGGACGCTTTGGCGCCGGAACACACCCCGCAAGCTCTGAGACGGAACCCTTGACGGGCCGCAATTCATAGCCGCCCGATCTGGCGGGGACAAAGGCCACCCGAGACCCGGCATGCAGGCCAAGCGCGCGGCGCACCTCGGCCGGAATGGTGATTTGCCCCTTGGACGTGAGAGTTGCTGCGACCACGACTTCTCCTTACCTTGAGTAAGGAGACAATATCACCAACGTAGACGCCAGACGTGGCTGTCGGTGTTCATATCCCGCAAGGTCACGACGAGGAAGCTTTGGCTTCTTCCCTTTCCTTCTTGCCCTTCTTCGCCGCCGGCCCAAAGATGACGAGCCCCCCGATGACGGCCACCAGGAAGAGGACCGTCATACCCAGCAGGAGGGGCCACGGGCCGAAGTTGTAGATCAACGGAACCGCCGCAGCCGTCACGAGGCCGCCACCAAAGAACGGCTCAAAGACCAGTTGCTTGTATCCGAACGCTTCGAAGGCGGGACTCTCGGCATCTGGGTCGACGATGCGCATCAAGATCAGGCCGGTCGCGGTGACACCCATCGACTGACCGAAGTCACCGATCCCGCGCTCAAACCAGTAGTGCGGCATGATCTTGGGAGCGAGCCAGAGGAACATTCCGACGTTGAACGCGATGCCTGCCACACACAGGATCAGGAACGACGAAATGTTGGATCCGATGGCCTCCAGCGACAAGGTCGCCAACGCGCTGATGATCAAGAAGTCCAGAGCCAGCCCCTGGATGCGCAGCATCATCTGCGGGTCGATCAGTCGATCTGCCCCCAGCCGCTCAGCGACCAACTGCACCACGACCCCGCCCAGCATGGCCAGCGGAAACAGTGGCACGAACTCGAAAATCTCGATGGTGTCGGCCCAGAAGGTCTGCTCGACCCACTGCAAGCCTTCCAAAATCAGCCACCCGATCAGGATCGACAGTGCCACGATCGAGGCGTGCAACGACAGCGGCTCAACGGAGGCCGGGCGCGAGGTCAACTCACCAGCGGGGTAGTGCTCGTCTTCGGCGTAGAGGCCCTTCTGCTCATCGATGGACGCCTTGGCGTCACCTTTGAGGATTTCGGTTTTCCCGGTGCGTACGCCCCAGTTGATCAGCACGATGCCGATCAAGATGCCGCCGACCACGCCGACGGTGGCGATGCCGATAGCGATGTCGGCGCCTTCCGCGTAGCCCAAGTCTTCGAGGGTGCCGCGCATACCGGCCGCTGTGCCGTGACCGCCTTCAAAACCAATCTCAAGCAACGCTCCGACCATGGGCTCTGCCGCAAAGATGGGCACGAGCACCGCCACCGCGAGCAGCAGGGCAATGACGTATTGGCCCGACCCGAGGGCGATGCCGAGAGAGAGCTGCGGCCCTACCAACGTGGCGGCGCGTTTAGGGCTGGGAAGTTTTTGTCCAAGGAAGAGCGTCGCGAACACGATGCTGATCAAGATCCCCGGCAGCGGTCCCCATACCGAGAGCATGTCGGCGGTGAAGATGCCGTTCTCCGGCCCGCCTAGTTTTCCGAGGACCTGTGGCCCGAGGAAGAGCAACAGGAAGCCACCGATGATCGAGCTTGGTAGAAAGAGTTTTTGCACCGCAGGGGTTTTGACGCGGATGATTTTGCCGATGAGTAGGAAGATCCCCAAGACGAGGATCGCAAAACCGACGGTGCCAGCAGACATGGCGCAACTCATTTCCTCGGGTAAGGAAACCCTCCCAGCAAATTCTCAGGTCGGCAACAGCAAGAGAGTTAGCGCGAGGCGCGGCGCGGCGTGAGGTGTATGCCGGCCAGCATGCAGCGCACGGATCCGCCAGCGAGCTCGATGGTCGGCACGTCGACCGGCACGATCCGACAGCTGCGCTCGATGACCTCGACCTGCTCGGCGTCGAGGCTGCGGTGGGCCCGCCTCGACATCACCAGGATCCGCCCCGAAGGGCTCAGCAGCTCGATGGCGTTTCCGGCGAAGTCCAGGATCTGGTCGCTACGCAACGCAATAAGGTCGCGACCGGAGTCTTCGATGGCTTCGACCACGGCAGCCCGGCGCTGCTCGTCGGGGATCATTTCGATGCCGACCATCGCGAACGCGGTGCCGATGCACATCATGACGTTAGTGTGATATACCGCTTGGCCGGTTGAGTCCACGGCATCAAAGACCAAAGATTCGTAGCCGAAGCGCGTGCAGAAGCGCTCGAGCGCCATCGAATTGGCCCGGTTCGATCGCGCTGCAAACACCAAACGGCTGGTGTGGTCCAACACCATCGCCCCGGTGCCCTCAAGGAAGATGTTGTCGTATTCAAGACCGGAGAAGTCGCTGACGTCTTGGACCCGATATTCGCGCTTGAGCATCTCGATGATGTCGCTGCGGCGCTCGATCCGCCGACTCTCCGAGTGCATCGGATAGATCGCGACGTAGCCGCCGGCGTGCGTGGAGAACCAGTTGTTTGGGAAGACGCAGTCGGGGTGGGTGGCGCTTTCGTTCTCGAAGACATGCACCCTTACACCGGTCCCGCGCAGCGTTTCGGCGACTCCGCTCACCTCGGCGTACGCATCGGCGGCGATCTGCTCAGCGTCGCGGCTGGGGTCCAACGACTGAAAGGCGTTATCGACCGCCGTAGCGGGGTTGGGCGTGAAGTGACGCGGGCGGATCAGCACGACTGCCGATGGGGCTTGAGACGACATTGCGCCAGTATGCGGCACACGCACCCCCGCGCGGGAGCGCCTCAGGCGTGGCGGGTTGCCGCCTGCCTGAAGGTGTTGCGGGCGGAGGCGAACGGACCCGTCCGGTGGGCCAGATCGACCAGCAGCGGAGCGAATTCCGCAGAGAAACTCACGCTGGCTTCTAGCGGCAGCAACGACGGAAGGTTGTCGATGGCGATGACGTCGAGTGGGATCGGTGCGCCGTCGTCAAGGGAGTTGTCCGAAGCCTCGAAGCGCCTGCTCGCTTCGTCCCACGTGGTGACCGAGCGGTTCAGGGGCAACACGTTGTTCGCTGACGTCACGTCGCAGGTGACATCGCCGATGACCCGCAACACACGACCCGGCGTGGAGACGTCGTCGAGGGTCACAAAGGGCTCTTGCGGTCGATGGCTGACGACGCAGTTGATCATCACTTCGTGATCCAGCAGGCGTGCTTTGTCCAGGCTGACGGTGTCCTTCACGCCCCACCTCGTGGCTTCCCACCCGGCGCTAGCCAGCGCGTCGACGGCACCTCGGCCGCTGCGGCCGCGGGCACCGATGACCAGCGACGAGCCGGTTGGGGCGCAGTGATCACGGACGTCTTGGTCCAGCTGAGCCCGCGTGGTCGGCACCAGCGGCCCGGTCAGCGCGTCGTGCGCCTGCAGCAGGGCCAAGGACGCACCGACGTATCCGGCCC
>JBBSVB010000122.1:0-7311 GCA_038233875.1 Actinomycetales bacterium
AAGTTCCCGAAGTTGCAGGATCCACCCAGCGACGACATCTGTTACGCCACGCAAAACCGTCAGGTCGCCGTTAAGCAGATGGCCGCTGACTGCGACCTCATGATCGTCGTGGGCTCGACGAACTCGTCGAACTCGGTGCGCCTCGTCGAGGTTGCCGTGGAGCACGGATCGCGAGACGGCCACCTCGTTGACTACGCGGATGAACTCCAAGAGGAATGGCTCGATGGTGTGAATACCGTCGGTGTGACTAGCGGGGCAAGCGTCCCGGAGTTGTTGGTGCGCGAGGTGCTCGAGTGGCTTGCGGCCCGAGGGTATGGCGACGTGGACCTGGTGACAGCCGCTGAGGAATCATTGATGTTCTCGCTGCCCCAAGAGATCCGCCGAGACCTCAAAGCCCGCGACGGCAAGGAAGCCGCCAAGTTGCGTCACGACCCCGGCAGCCTGCGCTAAGACGCTCCACTAAAAACCTTCGCCAAGGAGCCTTCCGAGGGATCAGCACGGCTCGGAGCAAGTTAGCCTGCGCGCTTAGTTCCCCGCGCCAAGGGACCTTCGGGAGAAAGATCAACGGTAGTCCGCGACGGAGTGGCCTCGGATAGTTCGGCGCTCAGCAAATCGGCGTGGGTTAACGGCCTCACCGCAGAATCGACAGTCGGGATCGTTGCGCCAGTTGACTCGACCACCCCCAGCTCGACCATTTTGCGGCTCGTCACCATGACGCGGGATTCCATCGTCCCGACCATCTGGTTATAGGAGTCGACCGACTTGCGCAGCGACGAGCCCATCGTGGTCACGTGCTTGCCCATCGTCGCCAGCCGTGAGTGCAACTCGGTGCCGAGGCGCAGCACCTGCGCAGCATTGTCATTAAGTGCGTCTTGCTGCCAGGCGAAGGCCGTAGCTCTCAGCACGGCCAGCAGCGTCGCCGGTGAGGCCAACACAATCCTGCGCGACTGCGCGTAATCGTAAAGCTCGGGCTGCGTTTGCAGGGCGACCGCGAGCACCGCATCGCTGGGAACGAAGCAGATGACCAACTCAGGACTGTTGTCGAAGGCACTCCAATAGGACTTAGAAACCAGCGTCTCGACGTGCCCGCGCAGGGCAGTGGCGTGCTGCCTGAGATAAGCGTCCCGCTCACTCGGTACGAGTTCAGTGGCCTGCGCCTTGAGGAACGAATCCAGCGGGGCCTTGGCGTCAATGATCAGTGTCTTGTCCCCGGGCAGGTGAATCACGACGTCTGGGCGGACTGTCGCGTCGTGCTTGCTCACGGATGTGACCTGCTCATCGAAGTCGCACTTCTCCAGCATCCCGGCGTGCTGCAGCACTCTTCGCAACTGCACCTCGCCCCATACGCCCCTAGTACCGGATGAATTCAGCGCGCCCGACAGGGTCGCGGTCTGTTGGCCCAGGGCGTGGGTGCGCTCGGTGACCTCTCGAAGCACCGCGCCGACGGCACCGAACTGCTCCACGCGGTCGCGTTCGAGGACGTTGACGTGCTCAGCTACTCGGTCCAGCGTGTGGCGCAGGGGCGCTAGCTCGGCGGCGACCGCTCGGTCGTCGGCGTGGCCAGCACGCTCGGCTGCGAACCTCTCGCGTTCGCCATCGAGTTGCGAGGCCAATACGTCACGCTCGGCGGTGCGGCTGGCTAGCTCCCGCTCAAGGTGTTGTCGGCCCGACGATGCTGCAGCGACAGCGATCAGAGCGCCTCCGAGCGCGCCGACGAGCAGGGCGACCAGCGCGATGACGGCTAAGGGAATGTCCATACATGCACCGTGTCACCACCCACCGACAAACCTGCGGACATTGAGCCCAGTACCGGCAGATGCGGCCCGAACCGTCGATCGCATCTGGCCGACGGCATATGGCGCGGGGACGGGGCGGTGGCCCGGGCGCAGTGATGAGCGGTGCTGGGGCAGCGGTGAGTGCCCGATCCGTCGGAGTCGGGACGTGAAGGGATCGTGAGGCAGCTAAAGGTGCCAGCGAGGACTGGTGTGGCCTCGGGTGCCCTGTTCGTCTGGATCGAACGTCGCGTTGAGGTCCCGCTCGTGCACGATCGTGTGATGCCGTCCGCACAGAAGCGCAAGGTTGTCGATGTCGGTGTGTCCGTCCTGCGACCACCACGTCACGTGGTGCGCGTCGCACCAGGTATTCGGAATGCTGCAACCCGAATACGTACATTCTCGGTCTCGCAGCCACAACTTCTTCAACTGACCGGGCGTGGCCAGCCGGGACTCCCGGCCAACGTCCAAGATTTCGCTGTCGGTGCCGAGGACGACCGGGATCAGATCGGCCTCGCAGGCCATCCTGCGCACCTGTCCGGGCGTGAGCGCTTCGCCGGTGAAGGTCCGGCCCATGCCGGGGCGAGCGAATATGCCAGGCCGTCCGAGCTGGTTTAACTGCGGCTCCGATGCGCGTCGGTCTGTTGCGTTCTCAAAGGGGTCGTCGGGGTTCGTGGGAGCAGACGTCGTGGTACCCGCTTGTGCTGCTGCCATCAGCGCAGCCAGAGGCATGGTCAGGAAGACCTTCGCTTTGCTGGTCGTCGGTGCCTCCCCGGGTGAGGACACCCCGCGACGCAGAACCGCCAAGAGGGTATCGTGGCGGCGCTGCGTGGTGGTGCGCATATCTGCGCCCTCGGCATCGGGCGCGGGAGCAGCCAATGGCGAGTTCAGAATCGCCCGAATGACTGCAGCGCCCTCCCGATCGGTCGTGATGATAAATCGCCGTAGTTCGTACCGCTTATGGATGACTCGTGGATCCCGCGCGAAGCAAAAGCGCGCTGCGCGGCACCTTCTACCTGAGCGTCCGTGAGTGCCAACGAGATCAAAAGATCAGTCGCTGCATTCAGGTCCTTGTCGGATGCCGTCACCGCATACGGCACGAGGATGTCGACATACACCGCGTAACCCTCGGGCGTCGTTGCAGGACGGACCCGCGCCAAGGCCCTAACCAGTTGCGCTCCGCGTGACATTCCGATCGTGGGTGGCTGATCTTCGGCATCATCGGACAGGGTATGCAGGTCGGCGTGCATATACGGGGCTGGCGTCAGGTGGTCACGCAATGTTTGATGGCCCTCTGCGTCCCAGGCTTTGGCTACGGTGACGATGTCACCAAGAGCTCGCTTGCTCAGCAACGGACACTTTCGAGCCAACCAATCTTTCAATGACAACCCATCGTCGGCGTGGAGACCTCGTCGGTGCGATTCGACCGCCAAACGCAGCAAGCACCGCTGGATATCTTCGGCGGCGCCACCAAGGGTGGCCAGGCTGCCTTTGATCTCTGGCTCAGACCACCTGTGCGCATCGGAGGTGTCTTCGAGACAAGCGCGCAGAGCGTCGGCGAATTCGCCTAGGCGATCGCTTTTGCCGCGGTCGAACGTCAACGGCGGAGTCCAGTCGTGAATCATCTGCGCCACGCTGGTCACCTCCGGATGGTGAAGCCCGAGCCGGTCTCGAACATGTGTTCGATTCTACGGGTCTTGTGGCTGGCGCGCTAGGGTTCAGGCGGTTCTACTAAGGGACAAAAGCCAGGAATCCCCGAGCCGAATCTCGCCGCAGGTGCTACGTCATACCGTGCGCGGCTAGACTCCTGTCCCTGTGGCACTCTCCATCGGAATCGTCGGTCTCCCCAACGTGGGCAAGTCAACCCTTTTCAACGCGCTCACCAAGAATTCGGTGCTCGCGGCGAACTACCCGTTCGCCACGATCGAGCCCAATATTGGGATGGTGCCCCTTACCGATACGCGGCTCACACGTCTCGCCGAGATCCACGGCAGCGCCAAGATCTTGCCGGCGACCGTGTCATTCGTAGACATCGCAGGCATTGTGCGCGGGGCATCAGAGGGCGAGGGGCTCGGCAACAAGTTCCTGGCCACCATCCGCGAGGCCGACGCGATCTGTCAGGTGGTGCGCGCGTTTGACGACGACGACGTCGTGCACGTTGATGGCAAGGTCTCGCCCAGCGATGACATTGAGACCATCAACACGGAGTTGATCCTCGCCGATATGCAGACGCTCGAGACCGCGATCCCGCGCCTCCAGAAGGAGGTCAAGGGCAAAAAGACCGACCGTGCAGTGCTCGACACCGCGCTCGCCGCACAAACAGTTCTCGAGCAGGGCGCCACGTTGTATGCAGGCGGTCAGGCTGCAGGCGTCGACCTCACGCACGCACGCACCTTAGGGCTACTCACCACCAAGCCCTTCCTCTACGTCTTCAATCTTGACGAAGACGGCCTGACCGATGAGGCACTCCACGACAAGCTCGCCGCTTTGGTGGCACCGGCCGAGGCGATCTACCTCAATGCCAAGCTGGAGTCAGACCTTGCGGAGTTGGAGCCTGAAGAGGCCGCAGAACTCCTCGAGTCAGTCGGGGTTGACGAGCCTGGCTTGGATCAACTCGCCCGCATCGGCTTCGACACGCTGGGCCTTCAGACCTACCTCACCGCCGGGCCCAAAGAATCGCGCGCGTGGACCATCCGCAAGGGCTTCACCGCGCCTCAGGCCGCAGGCGTCATTCACACCGACTTTCAGCGGGGCTTTATTAAGGCCGAGGTCGTTTCCTTTGCCGACCTCGACGCCAAGGGCTCGATGAGCGACGCTAAAGCCGCAGGCAAGGTGCGCATTGAGGGCAAGGACTACGTCATGGCCGACGGTGACGTGGTGGAATTTAGGTTCAATGTTTAGCTGAGTTCTGACTTGAAGGAGCGGCTCGCCACTCAGGCGAAAGAGCATGGTCGGTCCGTGGAGGGGGAGGTCCAAGAGGTCCTCACCAGGGCCGCACTCGGGCCCCACATCGGCATAGCACTTATGCAGGCCGCTCAGGAAGCCGACTGAGTCCACAAGTTCCCAGTGCCCGGGCGCACTGACATCGCACGGGCGGTGGATTTCGGACGATCGTCCTCGACACGAACGTCATCACAAAACTTCCTCCGGCCGCACCCCGATGGCCGTGTTGTCGCCTGGCTCGAATCCCGCGCCGGCGACGTTGCTATTGCGGCTGCCACGCTCGCCGAATTTCTCGCCGGTGTGCGCCGCCATCGGGATGGTCGGCGTAGGTCGGCGCCCCGCGCGAGGCTGCCGACCACTACGCCGAGGTTCTGGTCACTCGCGAGTGAGCGGAGCTACCGATTAGCACCGCTGATGCTCAGATTGCCGCGATCTGCCGGGCGAATAGCGCCTACAACTCGACCCGGAACACCAAGGATATCTTCGCCACCGGAATCGAACTGATGGATTCCTGGGCCGCGTGAGCCGTCGGAGGGCCTGGATGCGGACCGCCATCGGCGCTGGAGCCGGTCCACTTCAGCAGGCAGGTCATTCGGGCCCAGGGCGAGTGCGGTTGCCCTTGATCTCGGAGCGTCTGCGTTTCCCTTCGAGCCGTCGATGCAGTGAGCCGCGCGTGGGCCGGGTTGATCGCCGGATGACAGGGGGAGCCACGGCTTCTCGCAGCAGTGTGGTGAGTCGCTGCCTCGCTGCCTTCCGGTTACCTCGTTGGGAGCGGTGCTCTGAGGCGCTGATGGTGAGCGTCGTGCCCGAGATACTCGCCGCGAGCCGGCCGAGGGCGCGCTCGCGCTGGACATCGTTCAGCGCCGTAGTCGTGCCCAAGTCGAGACTCAGTTGCTCTCGCGCGTCGGTGGTGTTGACGCCCTGGCCGCCAGGTCCGGAGGCGCGGGAAAACAGCTCGACCAACTCTCCCGCCGGCACCCTGAGGCCGCGGGGTGCGCCGGGGCTGGGGGGCAGGTACAGGTCGTCCACGCAATCAGTTTGCCGCAATCCCGACGGACGGCGAACACTTACTGCCCTCCGGGTGCCTTGGCAACGACGGGGGTATGCCGGGCCCACGGTTCCGACAAAGACCTCCTGAGCCGAGGTGAGCGCTTGATTGAGGTGCTCCGGGAACACAAAGTCGAAGATGACGAACGAGGCCGACAGCACGCGCGAGGCGCGAAGACAAAACCAGATGGCGGTCGCCAGCCAGCGAAGGCGCCGATGCGCTAGAAGAGGGGCCTAGCACCTGGTGCTGCGTGCTGTCCTGACCTACATTGTCATCAGGACTCGTCGCCCGAAACGAAGGAAGCTCCCATGTCAATCAGGCCCGACGCCACTTTTCACGCTTCACCACGTCTAGCGATGGAAGCGCCCGTCGAGACGCTTGCCTACACGCTGATGCTGAGTCCGGACGGCACCCAACCCGATGGCCTCGCTGTGGTTGACGTTGACCCCGACTCGGCGTCATTCGGCACGATTGTGCACCAAGTGTTGATGCCGAATCTCGGCGACGAGTTCCACCACTTTGGCTGGAACGCATGTTCCTCGGCGCTATCCCCGCTGACGGGTCACGCTTTCTTGGAGCGCCGCTACCTGATCGTTCCTGGCATTCGTTCCTCGCGGATTTACATCATCGACATCAAAGGTGGCCCAAAGGCGGCCAAGCTGCACAAGGTCATTGAGGCCGAGGAAATTCTCAAAAAGACCGGCTACTCACGACCGCACACGATCCACTGTGGACCCGAGGGTATTTATGTCTCAACACTCGGCGGAGGTGGGGAGGATGGCACAGATGGTCCTCCCGGAATCTTCATCATGGACTGCGAGACCTTCGAGGTGCTCGGCCGCTGGGAGATCGACCGCGGTGTGCAAGACAAGCACTACGACTTTTGGTGGAATCTGCCGCGCGACTACATGATCTCCTCCGAGTGGGGACTGCCGCCGCAGTTCGAGAACGGCATCGTCCCCGAAGACCTCCTCAGCAACAAGTACGGCCACAGCCTCCACTTTTGGGACCTGCGCGGCCGGCGCAACGTGCAAACCATCGATCTTGGTGAAAACCATCAGATGGCACTGGAAGTGCGCCCAGCCCACGACCCCTCCCGTGAATACGGCTTCTGCGGCGTCGTGATTGACACCACCAACCTCGAAGGGTCGATCTGGACGTGGTGGCGCGAGGACGGTGTATTCCACGCGAAGAAGACGGCGACCATTCCGGCTGAGCCCGCGGATCCGGATGACCTGCCACCCTTGCTCAGGGGGTTCGCAGCGGTGCCACCGCTGGTCACCGACATAGACCTGTCCCTAGACGACCGATTTCTGTATGTCGCATGCTGGGGCACAGGGGAGATGCGCCAGTACGACGTCACCGATCCGATGAACCCGACGCTCATCGGCTCCGTCCATATCGGCGGGATCACTCGCAAGACCCCGCACCCCAGTGGTGCGGACTACAAGGGCGGCCCGCAGATGGTCGAGATCAGCCGAGACGGCAAGCGCGTCTATTGGACCAACTCGCTCTACTCTTCATGGGATGACCAGTTCTACCCCGACG
>JBBSVB010000123.1:0-7285 GCA_038233875.1 Actinomycetales bacterium
CTGGTGGACGCCTATCAGCGCCGTGACCGCGTCGGCGTCATCACCTTCCGCGGCACCGACGCACACGTCGCGTTGCCGCCCACGTCCTCGGTTGAAGCTGCCGCACGGTGCTTGAGCGAGATAGGCCACGGAGGCCGCACCCCGCTAGCCGAAGGTCTGCTGACCGCAGCCCGCGTGCTGAGCGCCGAGCGCATCCGGGACCCCCGCCGCCGCGCGCTGCTGGTCTTGGTGACCGATGGCCGGGCCACCTCCGGCAAAGACGCGTTGGCCAGAGCCCGCAACATCGCCGACCAGTGGGCCTCCACCGGAGTCCAAGCGGTCGTCGTCGATTGTGAAGCGGGCAAGTTCCGGATGCGGCTCGCGAGTGACTTGGCACAGCGAATGGGCGCCGAGCACGTCGCCCTCGGTGAGGTCGGCGCGGATGCGCTCGTCGACGTGGTGCAGACAAGAAGGGTTGCCTGATGGTCCAAGGAGTCCCCACCAACGTGGCCGACGACGGGCTGACCACGCGCCAGCGCCGCAACCGGCCCCTGGTCATGCTGCACTCCGGCGACGGCAAGGGGAAGTCGACGGCTGCTTTCGGGCTGGCGCTGCGCGGCTGGAACCAGGGCTGGTCGATCGGGGTCTTCCAGTTCGTGAAGTCGGCCAAGTGGCGCATCGGCGAGCAGACCGCCCTCGAAACCTTGAACGATCTGCACACGCAGACCGGCCAGGGCGGCCCGATTGAGTGGAACAAGATGGGCTCCGGCTGGTCCTGGTCACGCAAAGAAGGCAGCGCCGACGAGCACGAGCAGGCTGCCGCCGAGGGCTGGCAAGAGATCAAACGCCGCCTCGCGGAGGAACGCCACACCTTGTACGTTCTGGACGAGTTCACCTACCCGATGAAGTGGGGCTGGGTTGATGTCGACGATGTCGTCGCCACGCTGCAGGCTCGCACCGGCCAGCAGCACGTGGTCATTACCGGCCGCAACCCCGACCCGCGCTTGGCCGACATCGCGAACCTGCACACCCAGATGACCGAGATTCGCCACCCCTTCAACGAGGGTCAAAAGGGCCAGCGGGGCATCGAGTGGTGACCTCGCATGGGGCGGCCGCCAAGCACCTTCCTCGCATCCTGATCGCGGCACCGGCCTCGGGCCAAGGCAAGACCACCGTTGCGGTCGGGATGATGGCTGCGCTGACGCAGCGGGGGTATGCCGTGGCGCCAGCTAAATCTGGCCCGGACTACATCGACCCCGGCTATCACGCGCTGGCCACCGGCCGCCCGGGCCGCAACCTCGACCCCTGGATGGTCGAAGAAGCCGACGTCGTGCCCCTCTTCGTGCACGGATTCAACACACCTGAGCCCGCCGACGTGGCGATCATCGAAGGCGCCATGGGGCTGTTTGACGGCCGGTTGGGCACCGACGGGTTTGCCTCTAGCGCCCACCTGGCCCGACTGACCCAGACCCCGGTCGTCGTCGTGGTCGACATCTCCTCTGCCTCGCGCACCATCGCCGCCACCATCCACGGGCTGCGCACGTTCGACCCCCGCATCACCGTCGCCGGGGTGGTGCTTAACCAGTCCGGTAGCGCTCGGCACGCGGCCGAAGTGCGCCGCACGGTCGAGGCCACCGGAATGACCGTGCTCGGGGTCCTGCCTCGTGATGCCGGGATCAGCGCTCCCTCACGACACCTGGGTTTGGTGCCCGCCGCCGAACGCCCCGACGCCGCCGCGACGCTTGAGCGCTTGGCTGAGCAGGTCGAGCAGTTCATCGACCTCGACGCCGTGTTGGCTCTGGCTCGTTCGGCTCCCGACCTGGACGTCACGCCGTGGCAGCCGGGCGTCGCTCTCGGCGCTGGCGCGGTCGCCGATGGACCGAAGCCGGTCGTCGCGATCGCCGGGGGACGGGCCTTCACCTTCCGGTATGCCGAAACTGAAGAGCTTCTCCGCGCCGCCGGGTGTGACGTGGTCACGTTCGACCCCGCCACCGACGCCGGCCTTCCGTCCGGAGTGGCCGGCCTGTACCTCGGCGGGGGATTCCCCGAAGTCCACGCCGCGGCACTGAGCGGCAACGAATCGCTACGTCGCGATATCCGCGATGCCATAGGGTCCGGCCTGCCGACCGTCGCCGAATGCGCTGGCCTGCTCTACCTCTGCGACGTCGTCGAAGGCCAGTCGATGGTCGGCGCCGTCGGAGCCAACGCCGACATGCACCCCCGCCTGACCCTGGGCTACCGCGAAGCCCGCCTGGCCGTCGACTCGCTGCTCGGCCCGGCTGGCACCGCCGTGCGCGGCCACGAGTTCCACCGCACCCGCACCGACCCGGCCTCCTCCGCCTGGCCGGCCTGGCAAATGCTCGACGCTTCCGGCGAGACGCGGCCCGACGGTTTCGCCCTCGACCCGGCGGGCACTGGCACGCCAACCCTGCACGCGGCATACCTGCATGTGCACTGGGCGGGGAACCCGCACCTGGCCTCTAACTTTGCTGCGGCTGCTCGCGCCTTCCACCCCGGCCAGCGAGTAGCGGCCCCAGGAACGACGCCGCGACTGAGCGAGGCCCGCGCGGGAGCAATAGCGGTGACCACGCCTGCGATCACAAGGGCTTCCACCGGCATCGACCTCGACCACCACGGCGACCGCGAAGTTGGCCCTGGGCTGGTCGACTTCGCCGTCAACGTGCGCCTCCCGAAGCCTCCGCAGTGGCTGGCTGACGTCATCTCCGACGGCATTGGCGACCTTGGCGCCTACCCAGATCCGACCGCTGCCCGCGCAGCGATTGCAGCCCGGCATGGCGTCAGCCCCGACATGGTGCTGCCGACCAGCGGGGGCGCCGAAGCGTTCACCCTCATTGCCCAGGCCATCAGCGGTCGCCACCCGCTCGTGGTGCACCCCCAATTCACCGAGCCTGAGGCCGCGCTGCGCCGTCTGGGCCGCCTGCCCGAGCGCCACCTACTGCGCGCCGATGACGACTTCGCCCTCGATCCCACTATCGTCCCCGCGGCGGCCGATCTCGTGATGGTCGGCAACCCAACGAACCCCACCGGAGTGCTGCACACCCGCGAATCCCTGACCGCCCTTCGTCGACCGGGTCGCGCACTCATCGTCGACGAAGCCTTCATCGACGCCGTGCCGGGGGAGCCCGAGTCGATCATCGACGTCGAGATGGAGGGCCTGCTGGTCGTCCGCTCGCTCACCAAAACGTGGGGCCTGGCCGGGCTTCGAGCGGGGTATGCCGTCGGCGACCCCGTCTTGATCGCCCAGTTGGAAGCGTTCCAGTCGCCGTGGTCGGTGTCGTCGCTCGCCGCTGCCGTGATGGTCGCCACCGCAACACCGGAGGCCGTTGCCGAGTCTGACTTAGGCGCGGCGCAACTGGGGCTATGGCGCGAGCACCTGGCGGCGGGTCTGCGTCGTCTCGGCTTAGCCCCGGTCGTCGGGGCGGCACCGTTTGCGCTAGTGCAACTCGGGGCTGGTGTGCACGAGTCCTTGCGCGAAGCCGGGTTTGCCGTCCGCCGGTGCGATACCTTCCCAGGGTTGGACGAGATGTGGGTGCGTATTGCGGCCCGCCCGAACGACCTGGTGGATTCATTGTTGGAGCAGATCGAGCGGATCATCGACGTACGTGACGCCTCGGCTTTCGGCGCTTCGAGCGGCTCATCGATCACGTCGTTGGAGCGCAGCGCATGAGCCTTGTATTACCGGTGCGGGCCGCGCACGTCCTGATCACCCACGGTGGGCCGGCGGTCAGCGAGACCGTGCATTCGTTGCTCGACCAGGGCGCGACCGTGACCCTCGCCGACTCCGGCCCGACCGCCAGTGAGGCCCCAAGTGGCACCGCCGTTTCACTCATGAGCGACCCCCGGGTGGCTGATCTGCTCTCTCGCGGCTTGGTGTCGATGGACGCTGACCCCGACCTGTCGGCATACGACGTGGTGGTGCGCGACCCGAGCGGCTCGCACGCCGCGCAAGAGGCGAGCACATCACAGACCGGCGGTCACGTGGTCCTTCTGGGCGGGGGCCTCGGCGCACCAGGCTTGATGACCATCGACGGACTCGAAGCAATCCGCGCCGCTGACGTGTTGGTCTGCGACCGCCTTGCGCCGCTGGGTTTGCTGACCCAGGCGCGGCCGGATGCCGAGATCATTCACGTCGGCAAAATCCCACGCGGCGACTTCACCCCGCAGGAGCAGATCAACGCGATGCTGGTCGAACACGGGCTGGCAGGTCGATACGTCGTGCGGCTCAAGGGCGGCGACTCGTTCGTCTTTGGTCGCGGGGGCGAAGAGTGGAACGCGTGCGTCGAGGCGGGCCTACCGGTGACGGTCATTCCCGGCGTGACCTCCTCCATTGCCGCGCCAGCTTTGGCGGGCGTGCCCGTCACCCACCGACAGCTCAGCCAGGGGTACGTCGTGGTCTCCGGTCACGTCACCCCAAGCGACCCCCGCTGCGAGGTCAACTGGGCGGGGCTTGCGACGCTCAACCTGACCATCGTCATCCTAATGGGCGTGGCCGCCCTCGACGAGATCAGCGCAACGTTGCAGGAGCACGGGATGGATCCACATACACCCGCGATGTCCGTGGCCGACGCCGGTATGCCGAGTCAGCGCAGCGCGACTGGCACCATCGAATCCATCGTGGACATCGCCGCCGAAGCGGGGATCAGCGCGCCGGCCGTCACCGTCATCGGCCCCGTGGTCGACGCGCTGGTCCAGCAGGTAACCGCGAGCTAACTGCCTAGTTTGCCCGTGCGTACGTATGCCAGACCTCGGTGACCCGATAGCCGACTGCGGTGCTCATGGCCGCACTTGCCTTGTTGATGTCCGCACCGCCGGTTGCGAAGGCACGCCACCCAGCGTCAGCGTGAGCCAAAACTGGGGTTGCCTTCAAGCTCGCGGTCAGTCCGATGCGCCGAAGATGGGGGTGCACTGAGTGAAGTCGGTCTCGATGAAATCGGACCCATGGTGGGTGGCGGGGTGCGCCGTCGCTGGCCTCCCTTACGGGTAATCCGGGTGGGTCAGGCTCTCCAGATCAGGCACCGCCTCGGCGTCACCCGGCGTCAGTTCTACAACCTGATACCCGGGCCCTTCTGCTCGTTCGACGAGCCTCCCAGCCGAGGAATGTCGTCTTCGCGGAGCTGCAGACGACATTCCCATGACGTGGAAACGATGCGCCAACCCGCGTCCTTCAGGGCATCGCACCGAGGGTCGTTGTCCCGCAGGATTTTCACCTTGTCCGGCTGGCCGACATCGGTGATCACAGGCGGCGTTCAGACCTGGTATTCAAGGTCGTAATGGTGGGTGCCGTCGCCATCAACCCTGAGGTGAAGGTTCCCGGTCATGCCTTTCAGGTCGCCGCTGCCGGATCCAGGCACCACCTTGTATTGCATGGTCTGCGAGCCGTCGCGCAGCGTGCCGAACTGTTGAAGTGCGAAGCCTCCTTCTCGTCCCTCGAGACGGCCTTGGACGGTCTCCATCGCTACATACCCAGCCGACCCACTCGGCGGGTCTCCGCCCGACAGCATCAGGCCCACGCCAACTCCTGCAAAATCTCCACGAAAAGTCTTGCTGAAGTCGAACCGACCTATTGAGCCGTCGAGTTCTGCTTTACCGGGGGTCATCTCCACTTCAAAGGTGCCTCGCGCAAAGTTCGTCATGCAGCATCTTACCCAGGGAAGCACGCGGAGGTTCCGAAAGTCGCTAGGACGTGGTGGGGCCACGGCTACGAGCTCCTCGATGCTGCCCGACATGATCGTCTCGATGTGCGCGGTGATGTGCTCCAGCGGCCAGTCCCACCGGGCCAGCGTGACGAGCCGCTCGACGTCATGACTCATGGTCGCGGCGACGGTGAACTCGGTGATGCTCGTGCCCACAACTTCCGCAGCATGCCGGATAAGCGCATCCTGCTCAGATGAGAGGCGTACGGCTATTCGGGAGTCCTTGACGACGGGCATACCACTATGGGGCACCTACTAGGCGTACGCATCACTGAAGGTGGAGACTCCGGGGGCAAGCCGAGGTTGTAAGGTCACCGCGTGACGGGGGTAGCAGAGCGCAGTGACGTGATGAGTCCCATCTCTGCCGGAGTGGTCACAGGCCTGGTCGGGTTCACGAGTTCGTTCGTGATCGTCCTCGCCGGGCTCACCGCCGTCGGGGCTAGCCCGGATCAAGCTTCTAGTGGGTTGCTCGCGGTCAGCATCACCATGGGCCTAAGCAGCATCTTCTTGTCTGCGTGGACCCGTATACCGATCACCGTCGCTTGGTCGACGCCTGGGGCAGCGCTCCTGGCCTCGACCGGGATGGTTGAGGGGGGCTGGCCAGCCGCAGTGGGCGCCTTTTTCGTGGCTGGCGTCTTCATCGTGTTGACCGGGTTGGTGCCTGCCCTCGGGGCCCTGATTGCCCGCATACCAGCGTCGGTTGCCCAGGCCATGCTCGCTGGAGTGCTGCTTCAACTGTGCTTAGGGCCGATCACTGGGCTCGCGGTGAATCCGCTGGAGGTTGCGCCAGTGGTCGGCGTGTGGCTGCTGGCGATGCGGTTTGCCCCGCGCTGGTCCTCGCCGTTGGCGTTTGTGGCTGCCGCCACCGTGATCGGCGGGCACGTCGCGGCGTCTGGGGAAGGTCTTGATCCCGGCGCGCTGGTGCCACGGGTCGTGATCACCGCCCCGGAGTTCACGCTGGCCGGAATTGTAGGGATCGCGGTGCCGCTCTATCTGGTCACGATGGCCTCTCAGAACGTGCCCGGGGTGGCGGTCATGAAGGGCCTTGGCTACACCGTCCCGTGGCGTCGATCGATGCTGGTCACCGGCGCAGGCACCCTGGTCGGGGCAAGCGCCGGTGGGTACACCATCAACTTGGCGGCCATCACGGCTGCGCTCGCGGCTGGGTCCGAGGCGGGGGAGGACCGTTCGAGGCGCTGGGTCGCGAGCGTGACCTCGGGGGTTGTGGTCGTCGTCCTCGGGATCGGGGCCTCAGCCTTTGGCGCGCTGGTGGTGCTGGCCCCGGCGGGCGTGATCGCGGCCGTGGCCGGGTTGGCGTTGCTCGGCACTTTGGCCTCAGCGTTGCAGGCTGCTCTCGCCGACCCCGAGGAACGCCTGCCGGCGGTCGTGGTCTTCGCGACCGCCGCGTCAGGCATCGCGGTGGCCGGGGTGGGCGCGGCGTTCTGGGCGCTGATGGCCGGCCTGGTGGTCCGCTTCGCCTTGGGACTCAGCCGCCGCTAGGTCACCCGCGAGACCGGCGCGACGCATCACGCGAGGCACTAGTGGTTGGAGAGAGGCACTTGTCCTGTCGCGCGCGACGGGATGAGTGGCAC
>JBBSVB010000124.1:0-7283 GCA_038233875.1 Actinomycetales bacterium
GGCAATCGATTCAGGGCAAGGATCTTCCGGAGTTCTTGAATTTCACCGGTAACACCATCTCGCTCGGCGGCTTTACCGTCACCTACGGCGTCATTATCGTGGCCTTCGTCTACTTGGCCGTCGGGTTTGCGCTGAGCCAAACCGCGTGGGGACGACACGTGTATGCCGTGGGTGACGATGCTGAGGCGGCTCGCCTGTCCGGTATTGCAGCCAAGAAGGTTCTGTTGAGTGTTTACGCTGCCGCCGGGTTCATCTACGGCATCGCGGCATGGGTGCTGATTGGCCGTGCTGGGGCCGCCACCCCCAACGCCATCACCGACGCGAACCTCGAGAGCATCACCGCCGTCGTCATTGGTGGCACCAGCCTCTTCGGTGGACGCGGCGGTGTGTTGGGCACCCTGATGGGCGCCCTCATTGTTCAGTCGTTCACTACCGGATTGTCGTTGGCCGGCGTCGACCAGCAGTACCGACTACTCGCTGTCGGTGTCCTCGTCATCGTCGCCGTTTCCGTCGACCAGTGGATCAGGAAGGTTAAAGGATGAGCACCACCGCTGAATCCCCAACCACAGGAGCAGCCCACAACGATCGCGAGCCGATCCTTCGGGCCCGAGGGCTAAACAAGTCGTTTGGTCGAGTTGTCGGCCTCGACAATGTCGACCTCGATCTCTACCCCGGCGAAGTCCTGGCCGTGATCGGAGACAACGGTGCCGGAAAGTCGACACTGATTAAGTGCCTTTCCGGCGCCTACACGATCGACACCGGCGAGCTCACGCTCGATGGCAAAAAGGTCAACTTCAAGAAGCCGCAAGACGCCCGCGACTCAGGCATTGAAACGGTCTATCAGCAGTTGGCTGTCATTCCGGCCTTGGATATCGCGAGCAATCTCTATCTGGCTCGCGAGCAGCGTCGGCCCGGCCCGCTCGGGTCGATCTTTCGAATGCTCGATAAGAAGGGCATGATCGAACGCGCCCAGCAGTCGGTGCAGGATCTTGGCATACAGACAATCCAGAACATGGGCCAGGCTGTCGAGACGTTGTCCGGTGGCCAGCGACAGGCCGTTGCGGTCGCCCGCGCTGCCGCGTTCGGCAGCAAAGTTGTGATCCTGGATGAGCCCACCGCCGCCCTCGGAGTCAAAGAGGGCAATGCAGTGCTGGAGATGATTAAGCAGTTGCGTGACAAAGGGCTGCCGGTCATCTTGATCAGCCACAACATGCCGCACGTCTGGCAGGTGGCAGACCGGATCCACATCCAGCGACTGGCCGCTCGGGCGTGCGTCATCACACCGTCGAGTCACACGATGAACGATGGGGTTGCGATCATGACCGGTGCCATGGTGGTTGACGATGCAGGCAACCAGATCGAGGATCCGGCGTGAGTATTGTCGCCGGGTATCTGCCCACGGCCGGAGGCTCAGCGGCGGTTAATGCGGCCATCGCTGAGGCCCGCCGTCGGCAGACGTCTTTAGTGGTGGTGAACACCGGGGACCGCGAAGACTACAGCGGCCCGGAGTTCGCGACCGCCAAGGACCTCGACGCGTTGGACGCTGAGTTGGACAAGGCGGGCTTGGAGCACGTCATCATCCAACCCACCAATGGACTCAGCGCCGCCGAGGAGATTTTGCAGGCCGCCGATGACCACCACGCTGAACTCGTGGTTATCGGTATCCGGCGACGCTCTCCCATCGGCAAACTCTTCTTGGGCTCGACGGCCCAAGAAGTGCTCCTTGCTGCGTCGTGCCCGGTCTTGGCCGTGAAGCCGGCGTAGCCCTATGACGCTTGATCGGCGGTATGCGGCAGGATGAGGGATGTGGACCTGCCTGTGATGCCGCCGGTCAAGCCAATGCTGGCTAAACCGGCCAAGACGATCCCCAGTGGCCAGATGTATGAGCCCAAGTGGGACGGCTTTCGAGCGATCATCTTCCGCGACGGCGACGAGGTCGTGATCGGCAGTCGCAACGAGAAGCCGATGACCCGGTACTTCCCCGAAGTGGTCGCAGCAGTCCTGGCACACTTCCCAGATAAGGCTGTCGTCGATGGCGAGATTGTGGTCGCCAACTTCGACGCAAACCACCTTGACTTCGAGGCGCTGCAGCAGCGCATCCACCCGGCGGACTCGCGGGTCCAGATGCTGGCCGAAAAGACCCCCGCCGCGTTTGTCGCTTTCGACCTGCTGGCGCTGGGTTCGGAAGATCTGAGGGAACAGTCCATGCACGACCGGCGCGCCGCGTTGGTAGACGCCTTCGCTGACGCTGCGCCGCCCATTCACGTGACCCCGTTGACCGAGGATGTCGAGGAGGCTGCGCAGTGGTTCACCACCTTTGAGGGCGCCGGGCTCGACGGTCTCATCGCCAAGGCCCGCGATCTGCCCTACCAAAGCGACAAGCGCGTCATGACGAAGATCAAGCACGTCCGTACGGCTGACTGCGTCGTCGCCGGGTACCGCACCCACAAAACCAACGACGAGGCCATCGGGTCGCTGCTGCTCGGGCTGCACAACGACGAAGGCCTTTTGGCCAGCATCGGGGTCGTCGGTGCTTTGCCGATGGTGACCCGGATCGCGCTGTTCGCTGAGTTGCAGCCGCTGATCGCGGAGTGGGACGAGCACCCGTGGAACTGGGGCGCCCACGAGGCCGGTGATCGCACCCCTCGCAAGAACGAAACCTCACGCTGGAATGCCGGCAAAGACCTGTCGTTCGTCCCGTTGCGACCCGAGCGCGTCCTGGAAGTGAAGTACGACTACATGGAAGGCGCGCGTTTTCGGCATACCGCGCAGTTCGTGCGGTGGCGTCCCGACCGCGACCCGAGCAGTTGCACCTACGCCCAACTCGACCACCCGGTCGATTTCAACCACGTCGACGTGCTCGGCGCGAAGTGAGGTGAGGGGCCCGTGCGCGTAAACCGAATCAATCCCAAAGCGGCCACCGCCACGGCAATCACCGGCGTAGGACTCGGCGTCGTTTCGGCGATCACCTCATTGAGCATTGCGACCTACTTCGCGCGGCGCATCATCACCCCCGAGCACGAGCGCAAAGACAACGTTCTGATCACTGAGGTCGGCGAGCACACCGTGACGATGCGCGCCGAGCCGCACACCATTGCGGTCGGCAATTACGGATTGTGGCTGCAACGGGGCGCCGGTCACGCTCGAGTAGGGGCGGTGACCGAGTTGCGTACCGATTCCCGTAGAGCGTCCGAGCACACCGTCACCCGCGAGGTTCTTGGCGTTGACGCGGGGGAGTTAATGCCTGGTCCAGCACGCTGGAATGGCTACCACTACTACGGAACCCCACGATCAGCGCTCGGTCTGGCCTACGACGACGTCCTCGTGCGCAGCGACGTCGGTGACCTGCCCGCGTGGCGGGTGCGCCCGGAGCGCGATGACGGCCGATGGGCGATCTTGGTCCACGGTCGCAGCGCGCGTCGCGACGAGACGTTGCGGGCCGTCCCAGTGCTGCGCGATTTGGGGTTCACGTCCCTGGTCCCGATGTATCGCAACGATGACGGCGCACCGGCGAGCATCGACGGCCGATACAACCTCGGGCTGTCGGAGTGGCGCGATGTCGAAGCGGCTATTCGGTATGCCGCACTGCACGGGGCCCGTGACATCGTGCTGATGGGCTGGTCGATGGGTGCGGCAATCGTGTTGCAAACCCTCGACCGATCCGCGATGGCTGGCTGGGTCGATCGCGTCATCCTCGATGGCCCCGTCATCGACTGGGGCGACGTGATCTCCTACCAAGCGGAGGTTAACAAACTGCCGCCGCTTATCGATGGGCTCGCCAAGACGCTGCTGTCCCGGAAGGTCACGCGGGGGTTGGTGGGGATCGCGGAGCCGATCGACATCGCAGTCACTAACTGGGTGTCTCGGGCCTCCGAGCTGAGTCACCCCATGTTGATCATTCACTCCGAAGACGACGACGTGGTGCCCTCGGGCCCGTCGAAGGCTTTGGCGCGGGCGCGTCCGGATCTGGTGCAACTGGCATTGTGGAAGGACGCCCTGCATTGCCGTGAGTGGAGCACCGATCCGCAGCGGTGGCGAGAACTGGTCCGCACGTTTCTGGAGTCCGACGTCGACACCATCAACTTCCCAGGCGAGGCGACAGCGGCTATGCCACGATGAGCCGATGGGCCATGAGAAGAAGTCAGCGACGTCATTCATCGATGCACTCATGGTTGGCAGCGATTTCGCGCTGAGCGAGCGCGACCCGCGCAGCACCCCCGGCTTCTCGGGCAAAAAGAAGGACGGCGAGAAGTTGCTGGCCACGACCGACGAAGCTATCGACTCACTGCAAGAGCGGCTGTATGCCGAGGGTCGCAACGGCGGGCCGAAGCGGATCCTGCTGGTCATCCAGGGGCTGGACACGGCAGGCAAAGGTGGCATCATGCGCCACGTGGTCGGCATGGTCGACCCCCAAGGTGTCGAGATCACGGCCTTCAAGGCCCCCACGCCGGAGGAGCTCAAACACTCCTTCTTGTGGCGCATCCGCAAGGCGCTTCCCGAGGCTGGCTTGATCGGCGTGTTCGACCGCTCGCACTACGAAGACGTGCTGATCGTGGCGGTGCACGACCTCGTGCCCCAGGCTCAATGGAAGCGCCGCTACTCCACCATCAACGCCTTCGAGAAGAAACTCGCCGACGAAGGCACGACCATCATCAAGGTGATGATGCACATCTCTAAAGAGGAGCAGAAAGAACGGCTGACCGAGCGCCTCGACCGCGCGGACAAGCACTGGAAGTACAACCCAGGTGATGTCACCGAACGGGGCTCCTGGTCGGCATACCAGGAGGCGTATCAGGCTGTCCTGGACGAAACATCGACGGAGCAGGCCCCATGGTTTGTGGTGCCCGCAGACCGCAAGTGGTTTGCCCGCCTCGCCGTGCAGCAACTGCTGCTCGAGCACCTGCAGGCCATGGATCTGACCTGGCCCATCGCCGACTTCAACGTGGAAGTGGAACGGGCCAGGCTGGCCAAAAGCTAGGGCCTGCGATCTGCTCGATGCCTTAGACCGGCTCGGCGTCGGGCACCGCGGTCAGCACCACCGATGAGCGCGCCTGCACAGTGTGAGTCGCGCCGGGGAGCCATTGATCTTCGTCTTGGCCGAGCGTGCGGCTGGTGTCGAAGACGATGTCCCACGACCCGGTGTCGATGCCGTGGGGCACGGTGAACTCGACGGGCTCGTGCCAGGCGTTGAAAATCAGCAAGAAGTGATCGTCGGTCACCGGGCGGCCACGCGCGTCCATGGACGAAATGGCTTGGCCGTTGAGGAAGACCATCAGCGAGCTCCTACGCGAGTGGTGCCATGCATCCTGGTCCATCTCCACCCCGCTGGGGCTGTACCAGACGATGTCGCCGAGGTCGCTTTGCCCGCCGTGGTCGGCGTCCCCGGCAAAGAATCGGCGGCGACGGAAGACGGGGTGCTCCTGGCGCAGCGCGATGACTTTGGCGGTGAAGTCGAAAAGATCCTGAGCGCCCTCGGTAACGTCCCAGTCGATCCAGGCCAACTCGTTGTCTTGGCAGTAAACGTTGTTGTTGCCCTGCTGGGTGCGTCCGATCTCGTCGCCGTGCAGGAGCATCGGCACGCCTTGGCTGAGCAGTAACGTGACGAGGTAGTTCTTCTGCTGCCGCAGGCGAAGGACGTTGATTTCGGGGTCGTCGCTCGGACCTTCGACTCCGCAGTTCCACGAACGGTTGTGGCTCTCGCCGTCGTTGCCACCCTCGCCGTTGGCGTCGTTGTGTTTGTCGTTGTACGAGACCAGGTCGCGGATGGTGAAGCCATCGTGGGCGGTGACGAAGTTAATCGAGGCGTAGGGGCGGCGGCCAGAGTGCTCATAGAGGTCGGAGGAGCCGGTCAGGCGAGACGCGAACTCTCCCAGCGTCGAGGGCTCGCCGCGCCAGAAGTCGCGGACCGTGTCGCGGTACTTACCGTTCCACTCGGTCCACAGCGGCGGGAAGTTGCCCACCTGGTAGCCGCCGTCGCCCAAGTCCCAAGGCTCGGCGATCAGTTTGACCTGAGAGATCACCGGGTCCTGCTGGATGATGTCGAAAAAGGCCGACAGCTTGTCGACCTCGTGGAACTGACGGGCCAAGGTGGCAGCGAGGTCGAAGCGGAAGCCATCGATGTGCATCTCGGTCACCCAATAGCGCAGCGAATCCATAATGAGCTGGAGCACGTGAGGGCTGCGCATCAGCAGGCTGTTGCCGGTGCCGGTGGTGTCGTAGTAGTGCGACTTCGCGCTCTCGACCAAGCGGTAGTACGACTCGTTGTCCAACCCCCGGTAGGCCAACGTCGGGCCCATGTGATTGCCCTCGGCGGTGTGGTTGTAGACAACATCCAAGATGACTTCGATGTTCGCGTCGTGCAGAGCTTTGACCATCGCCTTGAACTCAGTGACCTGTTGACCGCGCTCGCCGTATGCCGCATACCCGTTGTGTGGGGCTAGGAACCCGATCGTGTTGTAACCCCAATAGTTCGACAGCCCCTGGTCGACGAGGTGGGTGTCTTGCACGAATTGATGCACCGGAAGGAGCTCGACGGCGGTGATGCCGAGGTTGGTGAGGTGCTCGATGATCGCCGGGTGAGCCAGGCCTGCATACGTCCCGCGGATCTCCTCGGGGACGTCCGGGTGGGTCATGCTCAAACCCTTGACGTGCATTTCGTAGATCACCGTGTCGTGATACTCGTGCCGCGGGGGACGGTCGTGGCCCCAATCGAAGAAGGGGTTCACCACCACCGAGTGCATAGTGTGCTTGGCAGAGTCCTGATCGTTGTATGACGTGGGGTCGCCGAAGTTGTAGCCGAACGTCGACTGGTGGCCATCGGTCTGGCCCTCGATGGCTTTGGCGTAGGGGTCGAGAAGGAGCTTGTTGGGGTTGCACCTATGACCGGCGGCCGGGTCAGAGGCACCGTGGACGCGATATCCGTAGCGCTGTCCGGGTTGCTGGTTCGGGATGTATGTGTGCCATACGTGGGCATCTACTTCGGTGAGTTCGACGCGGGTTTCGCGGCCGCGTTCGCCGAGCAGGCAGAGCTCGACGCGGTCGGCGATCTCAGAGAAGATCGCGTAGTTCACGCCGCTGCCGTCGTATGTGGCACCCAGGGGGTAGGGCCTACCGGGCCAAATATCCATTGTCTCTTTCGGTTGGGAACAGTTGCCACCGACGACGCTGTCGACAGCCCATTGTGACTCATGACCGCAAAACTGCTCGACGGTCCGGGGGATCGTGCCTGGCTGCGGCTACGGTGAGGCGGTGACATTGAGGCGACGAGTACGGACCGTACTCAC
>JBBSVB010000125.1:0-7238 GCA_038233875.1 Actinomycetales bacterium
CCAGCGCCGTCGTGGCGCGGCACTACGCACACACCCTCGCCTAGGAACCTCACACCCACCGTCTAAGCACCCAACCCTTACCAAGGAGACGTTGTGACCCGTCAACCCACGCCAGAAGATCAGTTTTCGTTCGGTTTGTGGACCGTGGGTTGGCTCGGCGCCGACCCCTTCGGCTCGGCCACCCGGCCGGCGCTGGAGCCCTGGGAGCACACCGACGAACTCGCCGAGCTCGGAGCGTGGGGAGTGACGTTCCACGACAACGATCTGTTCGAGTTCGACGCCAGCGAGGCGACCAAGGATCAGCGAGCGGCCCAACTCAAAGACGCCACGGACCGAGCGGGCCTGGTGATCGAGATGGTCACGACAAATACCTTCACGCACCCGGTGTTCAAAGACGGTGGTTTGACCTCCAACGATCGGGGTGTGCGCCGGTTCGGGTTGCGCAAGGTGCTTCGTGCGGTCGATCTGGCGGCGTCGATAGGGGCGTCGACGTTCGTGATGTGGGGCGGCCGGGAGGGCAGTGAATACGACGGCTCCAAGGACGTTTTCGCGGCGATGGAGCGCTACAAAGAGGGCCTCGATACCGTTGCGGGTTACATCAAGTCCCAGGGCTACGACCTCAAGATCGCGCTGGAGCCCAAACCCAACGAGCCTCGCGGCGACATCTTCTTGCCGACCGCAGGTCACGCCCTGGCGCTGATCGCCGAGCTCGATCACGGAGACATCGTCGGCCTCAATCCAGAGACCGGCCACGAGCAGATGGCCAACCTGAACTATCCGCACGCGCTCGGCCAAGCCTTGTGGAGCAACAAGCTGTTCCACATCGATCTCAACGGCCAGCGCGGCCTGAAGTACGACCAAGACCTCGTCTTCGGCCACGGCGACCTGACGTCGGCGTTCTTCACCGTGGACCTGCTCGAGAACGGATTCCCTGGCTATCCCGACGGGCCTCGCTACACCGGGCCGCGACACTTCGACTACAAGCCGTCCCGGACCGAGCACATGGACGGAGTGTGGGCTTCTGCGGCGGCCTGCATGTCGACATACTTGCTCCTCGCCGAAAAAGCGGTCGCGTTCCGGGCCGATCCGAAGGTGACGGAGGCCATGGCCTACTCCGGGGTCTTCGATCTAGCGCAGCCCACCTTGGCTGAGGGCGAAAGCGTGGCCGACCTGCTGGCCGGCGATGAGGCATTTGACCTCGACCAGGCCGCCGAGCGCGACTACGGATTCGTCCGCCTGAATCAACTGGCTCTAGAGCATCTCATCGGTTGAGATGTGACATGAGGTTGTCGCGCTGACGCTACCAACACGCTTTCGGTGGCGAGTGCAATTCTGTACCGATGAAGGCTCCGACGATCACTGACCCCGCTCGGCGCCGGGCACTCGGCGCGCGGCACCTTTTGGCACCGAGCGGTCGCACCGACGACGTGGTGGCGATTGCCCGGTCGTTGGTGGCTCTGCATTCCAGCGACCCAGTGACGGTCTATTTGAGTGTGCTGGCTCGGATGCGCAATCCCGACCTTGAGGCAGTAACGACCGCCTTGTATGCCGACCGCTCGCTGATTCGCCATCACGCCATGCGCACCACGCTGTGGGTCGCACCGCGGGAGACCACCGCGCTGATGCACCGCGCCTGCACCCTCAAAATTGCCGACGTGCAGCGACGCCGGACCGAGAAGTTCTTGGCCGACTCGGGACTGCCCGACCCCGGCCCGTGGCTCGCGGCAGCAAAGGATCGGGTGTCTACGCTGTTGGCCGAGCAGGGCCCCATGACTGCCCGAGAGATCGGCACCCTCATCCCGGAGTTGGCTCGCCCCCTTGCGATGGCCGAGAACAAGGCCTACGGAAGCGTGCAAGGTGCCCACTCACGTGTGCTCACTGGCCTGGGATACGACGGCATCGCGGTGCGCACCCGACCCGGCGGCACCTGGATTAACGCCCAGTACGCCTGGGCGAAGATGGCGGATTGGGCACCCGATCTGCATACCTCGATGCATGAACGCACGGTCAAGGAGGCGCAGGCCGAGTTGGCGCACCTGTGGTTGACCCAGTTTGGCCCGGGAACCGAGCGCGACCTGGCGTGGTGGATGGGCTGGACGCTCGGCGACACCCGCGCCGCGTTGGCCGCCTGCCGTGCGCAACCGGTGCTCACGAGGGTGGGTCCTGCGTGGATTTCGCGAGACGACGAGGTGTCGATGATCGACGAGATGTACGTCACCGAAGAGCGCTGGGTCGCGTTGCTGCCGGGCTTGGACCCGACAGTGATGGGATGGAAGGACCGTGACTTCTACACACCCGCTGGCCGAGAGGCGGCCTGGGACAAGAACGGCAACGCCGGGCCCACCATCTGGGTCGACGGGGAGGTTGTCGGTGCATGGGGGCAGACTAAGGACGGCGACATTCGGCTTCACTTTTTTGCCGATGTCCGTCCCGACCGGCGGCTCCACGTGCAGGAGCGTGCCGAAGAGGTTGCGGTCTGGCTCGGGGACAGCCGGATCTCGTGGCGCTTCCCCGGCGCGATCAACGCGCACCTTGTCACGGGGCGCTAACTGCGAGGTCGCCCCGACGTCAGGCATCGGTGATTGTCGATATCGGCGTGTCCTTACGGCGTACACAGCGCGTAAGGTCTATGTGCATGACCGCCACCGACACCCAGGATGGGTTGGACGCGAGATCCCCCGCGATCTCGGTGGCGTTGATGAACGACTACGAAGTCGTCGTGCGCGGTTTGGCGCAGATGTTGGACCCGTATGACGACCGAGTCCGGGTCGTCGAGTTGGACGTCAACCTCACCCCCGCTAGCCAGGTCGACATCACGATGTACGACACTTTTGCGGTGCCGCAGGCCGACCACGGAGCGATCCCCGAGTTGGTCACCAACTCGCTGGCCGGCCGGGTTGTGGTTTACGCCTGGGAGATCGATGCCGACCTCGTCCGCGCGGGACTTGCGGCCGGAGTGGCCGGGTACCTACCGAAAACACTGAGCGCAGATGAGTTGGTGAACGCCTTGGAGCGAGTGCACGCAGGGGAGCGGGTCATTCACGAGACGATCTCGGCCGAGCCCCCGCCCGAAAACGCGGTGGACCACGAGAGTGCGGGGCATGCTTGGCCAGGTCGAGATTATGGTCTCACCCACCGGGAGTCCGAGATGTTGGCCTTGATTACTCAGGGATTGAGCAACCAGGACATCGCAACTCGCTGCTATCTGAGCATGAACACGGTCAAGAGCTACATTCGAGGGACGTATCGCAAGATCGACGTCGACACCCGAGCGAGGGCCGTCATCTGGGGCATGAATCACGGCATGGCGTTGGACCACATCCGCGTCACCCGTCCCCAAACCCAGCACGCGCGGGGCCCGGCTGCCGGCTCGTAGCGGTTGCGCCTTACCCCGATGGCCCTTTAAATAAATTCTAGGGTCTGCAGGACCCTGAGGTGTCCGGGTTGGGGACGGGTGATGTGTCACCAGAAGACGATCCGGGCACCCCGTCGGGGGATCGCCCCACCCGCAGGCTGGGAACACCACCGGCCCCCGTACCGTTGAGCACGCGCACCGCCTTCGCGATGTGTGTCTTCGAAAGGGCCCGCCTGTATGCGCCTCCGTGCCGCACAGATCGTCGGCGCGACTTCGCTCGGTGTGCTCTTGGCGGCGGGAACGGTGGTCGCCCCCTCCGCCAGCCTCCCGGCATACGCCCAGAGCAGTCCCGAAACGTCCTCGGTGCCGGTCGGCGCTGAGCCCGATGGAACTGCAGTGGAGTTGAATGTCGACATCTATCGCCCGGACGACGCCAGCCCGCAGCCAGCGGTGGTCCTGGGCCACGGGTTCGGCGGAAGCAAGGACGACCTGGAGAGTCAGGCGCAAACGCTGGCCGAGGCGGGGTATGTCGTCGTGGCCTACTCCGCGCGAGGGTTCGGGGAGTCCGGTGGCAACGTCCACCTCAATGATCCTGAGTTTGAGATCGCCGACGCCCAGGCGCTGATTGACCTCCTGGCCGACGACGACGGTGTGCAACAAGACGGCGACGGTGACCCGCGCGTCGCATTCGTCGGGGGAAGTTATGGCGGGGCGATGGCGTTGATGACCGCCGGTGCCGACGAGCGGGTCGACTCGGTGATCGCGCAGATCACCTGGAACGACTTGGCAGACGCGTTTTATCCGCAGTCGGCGATGAGTGTCGATCAACCGGGGCCGTTCAAGAAGTTGTGGGCTTCGACGTTCTTCACCTCCGTGGTCGGCTCGGGCTTAGCCCAGAGCTTTGATGACGGCGGTGAGGGCACGGCGTCGGGCGACGCTACCGCGCCACGCGACATTGCCGCTCCCGCCGATAACGACGCGCTGAACGGGCCCGCGCTGTGTGGCCGGTTCGACCCCAAGTTGTGCACCCAGTTCGTCGGGGCGATGGAAAGTGGCGACACCGACGAAGCCCTGATCGAGCAGTTGCGCGCGCACAGTCCGAAGCCGGTCCTAGATCAGATCGAAGCACCGGTCTACCTCGTCCAGGGAATGTCCGACAGCCTGTTCGGGCTGGACCAAGCCGACGCCAACGCCTCGGCCTTGCTCGATGGCGGCACCCCGGTCGCGGTGAACTGGTTCAACGGTGGCCACGACGGCGCCAGTGCTGCCCCGCCCGCAGCCGCCGGGGCAGACGGCGGCCCACCCGGCAACGACGGCGCCACCCCCGGCGATGAGCCCGTCGATGTCGACAAAGAGCAGAACGACAACGCGCTGACCTGGCTGGACGGCACCTTGCGCGCCGACGAGCCGGTCACCCAGGACACCCTCCCGCTGCCCGCGTTCAGCTACGTTGCCCCGCCGCCCACCAGCGGTGCGAGCGCGCAGGCGTACTCCGATTCGGCATACCCCGGGTTGGTCGGTGCCCGTGGCGGCGCCGATGTCGCCACGTTGCCGCTGACAGCGACCGGCCCCCCGGCGCTGATCAGCCCCCCCGGTGCGGTGCCCGAATCGCTGACGACCTTACCCGGTCTCGGCGGCCTGCTCGGCGCGCTGCCGACCTACGCGCTTGCCGCTCTGCCGGGGCAAAGCGTCGCTTTCGACACCGAGCCGCTGAGTGAGTCGATGCTGGTCGCGGGCACCCCGCAGGTCAGCCTTGACGTGACTTCCAGTGCCGACCTTTCCTCGTTGTTCGTGTCGCTGTGGGAGGTGCAACCCGGGGGCGCGGTGCTGCCGCGCCGTCTGGTCGCTCCGGTGCAGGTCAGCCTCACGCCGGGTCAGGCTCAACGGGTGGACGTTGCCCTGCCCGGTGGGACGTGGCAGCTGCCGAACGGTTCGACCTGGCGGGTGCTGGTGACCGCGACTGACGGGTCGTTCCGGGTAGCCCCTGACCTGCGGGTCGATCAGATTTCGCTGGCCTCGCCGAACTTGACCGTGCCGGTCGTGGAAGGCACCGCCGTGGCGCCGGGCAGTCGCTGGGACGCCGAGACCGTGGGGGTGGCTGTTGCCCTCGGGGTGCTGTTGCTGTTGATCGGAATCGTGGCGGTGCGGGCACGGATTCGTCCGCACCCCGAGGTCGACGAGTTCCGCGACGTGCCGCTGGTGGTGACCTCTGTGAAGAAGGCGTATGCCGACGGGCACCTCGCGGTCGACGACGTCTCGTGGCGTGCCGAACGCGGCCAAGTCGTTGGGCTGCTCGGCCCCAACGGCGCGGGTAAAACGACCACGCTTCGTATGGTGATGGGGCTCATCAGGCAGGACTCGGGCACCGTGCACGTGCTCGGGCAGCCGGTCTATGCCGGGGCTCCCGTGCTCCAGCGCGTCGGTGCCTTGGTCGAGGGGCCGGGTTTCTTGCCGCACTTGTCGGGCCTGGACAACCTCAAGGCCTATTGGGCGGCCACAGGTCGGCCCGCTGAGGAAGCTCTCTTTGACGAAGCGCTCGACATCGCGGCCCTCGGGGATGCGGTGAAGCGTCCGGTGAAGTCCTACAGCCAAGGCATGCGCCAACGCCTTGGCATCGCCCAAGCCATGCTCGGCATGCCAGAAGTGCTGATTTTGGATGAGCCCACCAACGGTCTCGACCCGCCGCAGATCGCGGCCATGCGGCCCATGCTGACCAAGTACGCCCAAGGAGGCCGCACCGTGGTCGTGTCCAGCCACCTGCTCGCCGAGGTTGAGATGACCTGCTCGCACGTCGTGGTTATGCACGCTGGAAGGGTGCTGGCCGCCGGGTCGGTGTCGGAGATCGGCGTCGAAGAGGGCCGCAACCTGGAGTCGGTGTTCCTGTCGACGATTGCCGGCGCGAACGATGGGGCAGCGTTGAACGCAGTGAGGCCGCGATGAGCTCGACGTTGACGGTGGCCGTCGAGGCCCGGCGGCAGTTCACCCGGCTGCGGACCAAGTGGACCTTCGGGATTCTGTTTGCGCTGCCGCTGATCGTGGTCGGTGCCTACTCCTTGGGTGATGGCGGCGACGGGGGGCAGCGCTTCTCGGACTTGGCGACCGTCGGGTCGGCCAACTTCACGGTGTTCATGCTCTTCGTGACCGCGCCGTTGTTGCTGTTGATCGTGGCCACGCTGTTTGTGGGCGACTCGGTGGCCTCGGAGGCCTCGTGGTCGTCGCTGCGCTATCTGCTGACGGCACCGGTGCCGCGGGTGCGTTTGTTGACCAGCAAGCTGCTGGTCGGGCTGGGGTCCACGCTCCTGGCCACAGTGGCGCTGCTGGGTTGGGTCCTGCTGGTGGGCGGAGTCTTCTACGGGTGGCAGTCCCTGACACTGCCGGTCGGTGGCGGGCTCGACTGGCCCACGGTGCTGATTCGCCTGGCTGTGGCCTCGGCATACATCCTGATTGCGCTCCTTCCCTTTGCAGCCATCGCGTTTTGGGTGGGCGTGCGCAGCGATGCGCCGCTGGCCGCCGTGGGGTTTGCCGTGCTGGCCTCGATCGTGTCCTCGATTTTGGACGCCCTCGACGCGCTGGGCGACTATCGGCACGCGCTGCCCAACCACTACGCGTTCGAATGGGTGGCCCTGTTCGGCCCCGACACTGACTACTGGGCTCTGCTGCCGGGGGTGCTGTGGGCTTCACTGTGGGCGACGGTGTTTTTTGGGCTTGCCTATCGGCATTTCGCTCGCAAAGACGTGCTCAGTTAGCGGGCATTCAAACAGGCGCGACGGGTGGCTCCCCTCGCGTTTCGCCCCACAGTGGGCCCCTTTGCCTGTTTGAGTGCCCGGTGCTCGCTATTGCACTGCGGAGGTCAGGCGCATGACGTTGTCGAGATACGGCTGAC
>JBBSVB010000126.1:0-7235 GCA_038233875.1 Actinomycetales bacterium
CCGAGCAACTCCCGTCGCCACGGTGGCCAACCACTCCCCTGGGCGTCGTGTGCCTGCTGGGGTGCCTCGCCCCCCTCAGGGTTTCAGGGCGCTGCAGGCACACAGACATTCTGGGCTACGAAAAGCCCGAAGAGCTGTGCACAGTTGGCGGCAGAGTCTCTACCCATTGAGGTACGGCGTCTATGGCCAGAGCAACACCCTCGCTGCCTCCCAAAGCCCAGCAGTGCACGCCCTGAGACGCTCCCATCGAGACGTCTTTCCGATACACCTCAGACGGCGTCGACCCGCACGAACCGCTCGGGTGTGGCTGTCGGTGCCAAGTGGCGGTGTCCTGTCACCGATAAATGGCGTGGCCCAGTCGCCAAAGACTCGCGCTCATGCCGAATAGAAGACGATGCTGGCCACGGCGCTCGGACAGGTGGAGATGCCGAGAGTGGTGGCATCGCGCTGATGTTTGGGTCCGGTGGGAGCACAGTTCGGGTGTGCGTGGTCGTATCGGTCCTGCCGCCGGACGGGGGCGTGTCCCTTTTTTTGCGGATCGTGTCAACCCGAGGGGATCCACGGGCGACTAGTGGGCATGCAGCATGCTGCCGGAGAGGCGGTGGTGAAGGTGGCCCACCCCGATGACGTCCAGTTTGTGGCCAGGAGGGCAACCCTGGTGGCCGACGTGGAGGATCGCTCCTGTGAGGATGTGATCGCCGAGCTGTTCCAGGTCGAGTACGCGGGCTTGGTGCGTCTGGCTTATGTGGTCCTGCACGATCGGTGCAGCGCCGAGGATGTGGTGATGGAGGCGTTCTGCTCCCTGCACGCACATTGGTCTGGGGTGCGACGTAAGTCCACGCCGGTGGCCTATCTGCGCACGGCAGTCCTTTACGGTTCCCGCTCCAGAATCCGTGCGCTGATCCGCGAGCGAACTCGGCGGCCACCGTCCGAGGTGGGGATCCCTGATCCCAGCAGTGCGGGGGTGATCGCCCGGGACGAGGCGCAGGCGTTGGCCGCTGGCGTTCGTTCACTGCCGCAGCGGCAACGCGAGGTCACCGTGTGCCGCTACTACTTGGAGTTGAGCGAGGTCGAGACGGCGGAGCTGTTGAGGATCTCCGTCGGCGCCGTCAAGCGTCATGCCTATCGCGCCCGCAAGGCGCTGTTCACCACCGTGGAGGTCCAGCGATGAACCGCACCCAGGACCGGCTCCATCATGCGCTGCGTGCACTGGACCGTGAGGTGCAGGTCACCGAGGAAGACATTGCGCACGCTCAGCACCGGTTCGTGCACCGACGCGCCCAGCGAGTGCACCGGCGCCGATCAGTCACCGCCCTGGCCGCCGCCGTTGCCGCGGTGACCCTCGGCAGCGCTATGGTGCTCCAGAACCTCAACGACCCCTCGGTCGAGCCCGCCGGGCCCGCTCCTGGCGATGCTGCCCTCGAGCAGACACCGTCCACCGGCCAAACTTCCTCACTCACCGCCGATGACCTTGCCGGCTTCTACGTGATGACCGACGGCAATGGCTGGCTGTGGGAGTTCCACGCCGACGGCACTGCGGGCTGGGAGAAACCCCTGATCAATTCGAGCTACGAAGAGACAGAGTTCACGATCGAGGATGAGGTGCTCAGCACGAACGGCTGCGATTGGCGCGTCACCCTGACCCCGGACGACACGTTGACTGGAGTCATCGTCGAGGAGGAGGAGGGCGCCTCGAGTGACTGCCACGCGCCTGTTGGTGAGGTGTGGGAATGGATCCGGATCTCCCCGCAACCCGAGCTGAGGAGTGCCTCACGGTTCGAAGGTCTGACCGCCTCGGACCCCCTGTCCCTTTCCGCGCTCAACATCAGCGGCCTCTGGTGGAAGGAGGATGGACAGGTGTTGCTCATCACCGGGACGGATCTGAACCTGGACTATCGCTTGGATGACGATGGCCACCTGCTCACGGCCCCTGACGACGTCGGGGACGTGGTCCTTGACCACCCGGCACAGGGCGACCTGTCCTTCCTGCCGGACACTCAAAGTGGCGGCGGCGTGGACCGAGGCTGCCCAGTGAGCGCCACCGGCACCATGACGGATGTGTCCCTGGCGGCACGCCACCAGCTAGTGTGGCCGACTACCGTGAAGACCATGACGGTCGAGAGCACACCCGGCACATGCTCCGCGCACGAGGACCTCGCAGGTGTCTGGATACAGGTCAAATGAACCCACTCCAACCGGCTGCACACTTCGACCCAGCCGATCTCGAGACCCCCCTGCGAACGCCTCACCATCATTCGCTAACTCGACCCCATGACATGCGGGCTCTTTTGGTCGATGGGTGTCAAGCACCATTGCCGCGCTGAGGACGCTGAGCGACACACGTCCGGCATCGGGGTAGCAGTCCGTGGAGGGGGTGGAGCACTACGGACAAGTGCCATTGGGAGGTATTTTGCGATTGCGGGCGACCCCCACACTGTGGCCCTTCTGCGGCAGGACATACGCATTGTGGTGCCGGTTTGTGGGTCTCGATTTCAGGATGCGGGAGCCGCTACTTTGGTCATTCGATCAGGGGCCTTGGTGAACTGCCTTCGTGACCCCGTACACGACGAGCCGCCTCAAGATGGTTGAGATTGGGCGTGCGCATGGTCGCGAATCGCCTCGCGCTGCTTCTGCTCGGTGCGCCCGACTCTCTCAGCTCAAGCGCAGGTGTGAGTTGAGACGGCGGCAGTTTGGGATTCCTGCTTAGGCCAGTTCGATGAGGTCCTGGTAGTCGCGGCCGTAGAGGTCTTCGACGCCATCGGGCAGCAGCAGCACGCGCTCCGGCTCTAAGGCGGTGACGGCACCCTCATCGTGAGAGACCAGCACCACGGCTCCGCTATAAGACCGCAGCGCCCCCAGGACTTCCTCACGAGATGCAGGATCGAGGTTGTTGGTGGGCTCATCGAGCAGGAGCACGTTGGCAGCCGAGACGACCAGCATTGCGAGCGCCAAACGAGTCTTCTCTCCACCAGAGAGCACGCCGGCCGGCTTGAGCACGTCTTCGCCGCTGAAGAGGAACGAGCCGAGCACCTTGCGGGTCTCCGTCTCATCGAGGTCGGGCGCGGCCGTCTTCATGTTGGCCAGCACCGATCGCTTCACATCAAGCGTCTCGTGCTCCTGGGCGTAGTAGCCCAGCTTCAGGCCGTGCCCGGCGTGGACCTCACCCGTGTCCGCCTTGTCGATCCCAGCCAGCAGGCGCAGCAGCGTCGTCTTACCGGCACCGTTCAGACCCAGCACAACGACCTTGGAGCCGCGGTCGATCGCGAGGTCAACGTCGGTGAAGATCTCAAGCGAGCCGTAGGAGCGGGACAGACCCTCAGCAGTGAGCGGCGTCTTGCCGCACGCCGCGGGGGTCGGGAAGCGCAATTTGGCGACCTTTTCCACCGACCGCTCCCCCTCAAGCCCGGCCATCATCTTCTCGGCGCGCTTGATCATGTTTTGGGCGGCGGTAGCCTTGGTGGCCTTGGCGCGCATCTTCTCGGCCTGAGCCATGAGAGTTTGCGCCTTCTTCTCCGTGTTATGGCGCTCACGGTGGCGGCGACGCTCGTCGTTCTCACGCTGAGTGAGGTACCGCTTCCAGTTCATGTTGTAGATGTCGAGCTCGCCGCGGTTGGCATCGAGGTAGAACACCCGGTTGACGACGGTCTCAATCAGTTCGACATCGTGCGAAATGATCAACAGGCCACCGGCGTAGTTCTTCAAGTGCTCCCGCAGCCACACCACCGAGTCGGCATCGAGGTGGTTAGTCGGCTCATCGAGCAGCAGCGTGCTGGCCCCAGAGAAGAGGATGCGCGCCAGCTCGATGCGACGTCGCTGCCCACCAGACAGGGTGCCGAGCGGCTGGCCCAGCACCCGCTCATCCAGCCCGAGGCTGTTGGCGATGGACGCGGCTTCGGACTCTGCGGCATACCCACCGCGTGAGGTGAACTCGCCCTCGAGGCGGCCGTAGCGCGCCATCGCCTTGTCACGGTGGACTTCGTCGGCGCTGGCCATGGCTTCTTCGGCGATGCGCATGTTGCGCAACACCGAGTCAAGCCCACGGGCGCTGAGTATGCGGTCGCGCCCGAGCTCGGTCAGGTCGCCGGTCCGCGGGTCCTGCGGGAGATAGCCGACTTCCCCGCTACGCGACACGGATCCGCTGGCTGGCTCGGCTTGGCCCGCTAGGACTTTAGTCAGGGTGGTTTTTCCGGCGCCGTTGCGGCCGACCAGGCCGACCCGATCCCCCGGTGCGACACGGAAAGTCAGGTCATCAAGCAAGAGGGTCGCGCCCGCACGGAGCTCGACGCCGGAAGCAACGATCACGGCGGTGGCTCCTTCAGGGGTGGGGTGGTGGCCAAACGGGCCTTCGCCAGTCTACGCGGGAGTATCGTGACCTCGGCCCAACTTTGCCTCAACGCACGGAGCACCCATGACCTTCCGCGAGAACGCCAGCCTTGACACCAATCAAGTCCGCCGCGGTGGCGGGGGCGGGCGTCGTGGACGATCCGGAGGTGGAGGTGGCCGGATGGGCGGGGGAAGCATGGCCGCTGGCGGTGGAGTCGGTGGCATCGTGCTGATCGTTCTTTACGTCATCTTCCAAAGTCTCACCGATGACTCCGGGGCAGGAGCCCCGGCCGGCAGCAACTGGAACTTCGACTCGCAGTATGTCGACTCATCCAACCTCGCTGAGGGTGACGGGAGCGACCCCTTCCCTGAGTGCAAGACGGGGGCGGACGCCAACGAACGTGTCGATTGCCGCATGGTAGGGGCAGTCATCAGCGTCCAGGACTACTGGAGCAAAGCGTTCAATGACTACGAACCTGCCCAGACGGTGCTGTTCGAAGGCAGCACCAACACGGGTTGCGGGGCAGCTGACAGCAGTGTTGGCCCGTTCTACTGCCCTGTCGACTCGACCATCTATTTGGACGTGAGCTTCTTCAACCAACTCGAGGGGATGGGCGCAGACGGCGGTCCCCTGTCGCAGATGTATGTCGTGGCGCACGAATACGGCCACCACATCCAGAACCTGACGGGAGTCTTGGCTCGTTCGCAGCAGGACCGGCAGGGTGCCGACTCGAGCGCTGTGCGCGTTGAGCTGCAGGCCGACTGCTTCGCTGGCGTGTGGGTGGCTAATGCCTCGGACACCGTCGACGAGGGCGGCCAAGCCCTGTTGGAACCGGTCACCGAGGCGCAGATCGACTCGGCGCTGTCCGCTGCGTCAGCCGTGGGCGATGACCGCATCCAGAAACAGGCCACCGGTCGCATCAACCCCGACGTGTGGACTCACGGTTCAGCCGAACAGCGTCAAAAGTGGTTCCTGACCGGCTACGAGTCTGGTGACCCCAACTCCTGCGACACCTTCAACAACGACGATCTCTAGACCGACCAACCGCTGACCCATTGAAAAGCAGGAGACGCCCCAGATTGTGACGATGTGTGGTGCGTATCCTGCCGTTCGATGAGGGTCGCGGCGGGCTAGTCGTTGTCGCCGCCGGTGTCTTGGGGCATCGCGGGGCCACCCTCGGCGGTGGCGGTCTCGCCGACGTCTGACCGCACCCAAGCACGCACCGCAGGGCTGTCTTGGCCGGTGGCCCGGGTGTAGGCCCGGATCTCCAGGCGCTGATCAACCATCAGCTGCCGCAACCCGGCATACCTAGTGGCCAGCCCAGGCACTCGATCAATGACATCCATCACCAAGTGGTAGCGATCCAGATTGTTCATCATCAGCATGTCGAAGGGCGTAGTCGTCGTGCCCTCTTCGATGTATCCGCGCACATGCAGGTTGGAGTGCCCGGTGCGCCGATAGGTCAACCGGTGGATCAGCCACGGATACCCGTGGTAGGCAAACACCACCGGCTTGTCGGGGGTGAAGATCGTGTCGAATTCGCGATCGGAGAGCCCGTGCGGGTGTTCCTTCTCATCCTGCAGCCGCATCAAGTCGACCACGTTGACGAGACGAACCTTGAGGTCTGGGATGTGCTCACGCAGCAGGGCCGCTGCGGACACCGCCTCCAACGTCGGCACGTCTCCGGCGCAGCCGAGCACCACATCGGGTGATTCGCCTTCTACCTCGGTGCCGGCCCAGTCCCAGATGCCCAGACCTCGGGTGCAGTGCTTCATGGCCTCGTCGACTGACAGGAAGTTCGGAGCAGGCTGCTTGCCTGCGACCACCACGTTGACGTATTGCTTGCTGCGTAGCACGTGGTTGTACGTCGATAACAGGGTGTTGGTGTCCGGCGGAAGGTAGACACGGATGATGTCGGCCTTCTTGTTGACCACGTGGTCGATGAAACCTGGGTCTTGGTGGGAGAAGCCGTTGTGATCCTGGCGCCACACGTGCGAGGACAGCAGATAGTTCAGCGACGCGATCGGTCGACGCCATGGGATCTCGTTGGTCACCTTCAGCCACTTTGCGTGCTGGTTGAACATCGAGTCGATGATGTGAATAAACGCCTCGTACGAGTTCATCATCCCGTGCCGACCGGTCAGCAGATAGCCCTCGAGCCACCCCTGGCACTGGTGCTCCGAGAGCATCTCCATGACTCGACCCACGCGCGCCATCGGGTCGTTCTCGTCGTTCGGCAAGTACCCGGCCATCCACTGCTTATCGGTCACCTCAAAGACGTTTTGCAGTCGGTTGGAGGCGGTCTCGTCGGGGCCAAAGATCCGGAAGTTGTCGGGGTTCAGGGTGATGATGTCGCGCAGGAAATTCCCCAGTATGCGGGGCGCTTCGGTCATCGAGCCGTCCAGCTCCACACCATAGTCACGCCAGTCCGGCATACGCAGATCGCGCAGCACCAACCCACCGTTGGTGATGGGGTTGGTGGACATACGCAGATGAGCTGGCGGGTTTGCGGTCGTGATCTCGGGGATGACAGCCCCGCTGTCGTCGAACAGCTCGTCTGGGCGGTAGCTTCGAAGCCAATCCTCAAGGTTGTGCAGGTGCTCGTCGGTGTCGCGCGCATTGGCCAGCGGGACCTGGTGTGAACGCCAGGAGTCTTCGGTGCGCTTGTCGTCGATCTCCTTCGGCCCCGTCCAACCCTTCGGAGTGTGGAAGACGATCATCGGCCACAGAGGCCGTTCCTGCGCCTCGCCTGCCGCATCCCGGGCGGCAGCGTCAGCCTTGATCTGCGCGATCTCGTCGAGCACGACGTCGAGCAATTCGGCATACCTGCGGTGCGCGGTCGCGTGGTCTTCATCGTCGAAGCCGCCGGTGAAGAAATGCGGGGTGTGCCCATACCCGTGCATCAACGCGG
>JBBSVB010000127.1:0-7106 GCA_038233875.1 Actinomycetales bacterium
AGGCACTCGGTGGCGCACCGGCATCGATGTTAACCACCGATGACACAGGGTTAAAGATAACCGTGGTGATCGTGTCGCCGTTTGAGTAACCCGCCCGGTCAGGTTTCACAGCCAACTCGCAAAAGGTAGCAGCCGATTCCCAGCCGTCATACGGAACCCCCACATAGGTACCCGGCCCCTGCAACCACGTCCCGCCCGGTGCAGACACGTCGCCTCCCAACGACAAAGCGTTGTCAGTGCCGGTAACGCCCAGGAACGCAATCACAGGAGCAGGAAGAACAATCCCGGTTGACGTTTTCATTGGCCGAGCGGTAGTCGGGGTGATCATGGCCCCCTGCCCGCCCGGTGCCAACGACCTGGTCGCAGCATAGGAAACCGTCCAGCCCCCAGGAGGAACGTTATCGGTGGGAATGAACACGTCCTCCATGTCCCTCACGTGGGTCCACCCGATGACCTGTTGAGTGCTGGAGTCCAACCAGGGAAAGTACCACCAGCCCGGATCATCGACCCCGGCGCTTTGAGGGTTCAACACCTTCGATTTAAAGTTGCCATACACTTTGCCGCCGTTGCCGTCATAGAGCGACACACGACACGCCAACGACGGCGGATCGACCGAAACGTCAGCCGGTCCCGGCGTCGGGTCACCGCTACCGTCGCCCCCGTAAATGGGCACGTCTACCGGCCAAGGAGGGGTAACCGATGACGGGGTATAGGACATACGGCGGCGAAACCCGCTATCGGCATTAGCGACACCCCGGTTGAACGAGCCGCCCGTCAGCGACATTGACAAGGTGTAGAAGGTCAGCGCCCCGTCCGGGAGTTGGTACACCGACAGCGGGACGGTGAACGGGTACGGGTCCGAGTTGTGGCAGACCACCTCGAACCGGCCCTCAGATGGCTTCCAGCCCCGCCCCTCAACACACGTGTTAGGAGCGGCCACCGTGCCACCCGAGCGGGTCCCGAGAACCCCCGACAGGGCGCCCAGGTGAACCGTATCCCCGCTCGTTGCTTGCCCATAGCAACGGACCACAAACCTCGATGACTCGCTCAGCACCGGCAGCCCCTGGCCGTCTGCCGTGCCGCTCAAGTTCGTAGAACAAATTAGTTGGTAGTTGTAATCCATTGGCATCTGTGCAGCATTCGCAGGTGCTGCCGTAACCATCACCAGACCGAAGGAGAGCACGAAAACGACGAGAGCCCCGGAAACCAGCCCCCACAAGGGACGACTTCCGGGACTCTCGACGTGCACGGGAGTCAGCCCCGAGCCCGCTTGAAGATGACCTTCCCTAGGGTGATCACCTGGGGGATGCCCCAGAAGGCAAGGCCCACAGCGATGGCACCAGCGGTCACCAGACCGGCCGTGACAGCCCACCCGGTGAAGAAGTCCGTCAAAGCGGTTCCCGCTGCCACCAGGTCGGCAGAGGGGGTGCCGACCGCGTAGGCCCCGGTGCTGTAACCCAGCACCGCGACCGCAGCAGCCATAGCGGCAATGAAACGGTTCTTGTTGTCGTTCATAATTTCACCCCCTTAGGGAACAATCGGGGCCGACATGGTCGGCAGCGGCCAGAAGAACAGGGGAGACAGTGCATTAGGTCCTCAGATCCTCAGCGAACGGAACAGAGCGGGCACCAGGCCAACGAGCAGCCCCACCGCCCAGCACTCGATGAGCGTGGCGGTCATCGCAGAGCCGACCCGAAGACCGTCACAGCGAGACGCAGCAGCAGAACCGGACCGAGTACCACGAGCACGTAAGGAACCAGTGCAAGGGCCATCACCGGGCACCGAACGACGAGGTGAGCAGGACACCGATGGAGAACAGAGCGATCGCAGCACCGACGCTCGCCACCTCAACTAAATCGTCGCCCTGTTGGGTGCTCATGCCACTACCACCAGCGGGGGGGGCGGTGGTGGTAGTGGTAGAGCCCGGCGAGGTCGTGGTGGTGGTGGTCGCTGGAGCCGTCGTAGTGGTGGTCAACGGGGCAGTAGTGGTGGTGGGAGATTCCTCGACCGTGTAATAATCGAGCCGAACGAGGTTTACCGACCGAGCGACCTGTAACACGCCTCCAGCGGGCACGGTGACTGTCAGCAACAAGTCACTTTCGATGATGGCGGGAGCGTTTCCGATAACGACATCAGTCCACGCTCCGGTGCCGATACGCCACTTAATGGCCGTCCCGCTGTAAGTGGTGCGGAACCCGTAGACCCGTACCGTTGACGCGTTGGGCGTCGTGATCGAGAACGGGTCAGCACCGACGTTGTTAGCCGCAGCAGCGCCGCCAGAAGACCCCGGCCGGGTCTCTACAGTCCAGCCGCTCGGCAACGGTGACACCGACTCAAACTCCACGTTGGGGCCGACAACAGCACCGGCGCTCGACACGTACAGAAGCGACGAGCCCACGACGACAACCAGCGCCACCACCAGAGGGAAGCGCACGCCCCGACCGCGCAGCCACATGCTGGCGAGGATGAGCGAGGCGCCGACCCCGATAGCGGTGGTCACTTGGACGGAGCCCCGCTGATGGTCTCGATGCCGAGGGCCTGGAGGTTCGCCCAGGCTTTGCCGTTGTGATCCACCGAAGCGGTCGGGGTCACGAGCACCCGCACCTCAGCACCCTCGCCGCCGTCGTACTCAGCGAGCGATGCAGCCATCGCTGTGGGCTCGCCGGTCTGGTTGTCGGTTCGGAAGAACGACGCATCCCGGAGAAACGTCTGTTCACCGACCCCACAATCGACCTGTACCCGGAACAGGCCGGGCACCTTGTCGCCGTTCTTCCTCAGAACAGGATCGACCCCGACGAACGCACCAACCAGAAACACGCCACGCTCACGCATGAACTCTCGATCCTCTGTGAACCCGCTAGTAACGGGCGGCCACCGCTTTCGGTGGGCTTTATCGAGCGCACTCTAGAGAATCACACCCCTGCAAGTCTAGTGACATGCGTCACACCGGGCAGGAGTCAGCCCGGACCGCGTCGACGTTCGCTCAAGAGCACGTCCATCTGGCGGCGCCGCCTGGCCTCGGGCTGCTCGTCCCAGCCCTCGACCACCTCGTCGGCGGCATCTTGCAGCCCCAGTGGATGCCACATTTGGAACAAACGACGCGCTCGGAACTCAGCAGAGAAACCCATGACCGGGGAGGCTACAAGCCTGCGGCCAGTTATGCCCTAGAGAAAAATCCCCAGCGGGCCAGCGGTGCCGAAACCGCAACCCTGCGCTTCGCTCCGGTTGCTCTAAGAATCGTTCCCATTTCCGCTACTCTGCGTAGCGGCTGAGAGGAACCGCCCCGGCCGACGGAACGCCCTCGGATACGGCTCCCTCGTTCCTCGGGAGGTGCCAAGGGGTAAGGCCGACATGCTCCGCAGGCTCCCCGTGTCGGCCCTCGCTTCGCTCGCCCCTTGACACGGCCTCGATGGCGCACCCGCCCCCCTGTGCTCCGCCCAGGGAGACGAACGGGGGCGTTCGTCCCCCGGACCCGAAAGGACCACCTCAACCATGACCACCGACGCCGTCAAGCTACTCCAAGACCTACACGACACGTGTCCCGAATGACCGGGCTACGCCCGTTCCTGTGCGTCACCATCGAACTACCCACGTTCTACGACGTCGCCCTCACCGCCTACGGGCTGCACCCGGTCGCTCGCTGTCACGAGCCCTTCGGGAACCAGCCCTATCGGCTCACCGTGGCCGAGTGGGACGCGCTCAACACCTGGGCAGCGGAACGAGGTGACGACGCCCTGTCCGACGACATCGAGAGGGGCCTCTACGCGGCGTGCGATGACGTGCCGCTGTTCCCCGAGCTCGGAGCGAGCTCGTCGGAGTGACCACCCCAACCTGGGGTTACCTGACGATCACTGTCCGTGGCACCCATCAGCGTTTAGCGGACCTTGGGGACCGGCTCGCCCGCTCGACTGGCGAGCCGGTCACCCTCGCCACCGACCGCACACCACAGCACGTCATGCTGCTACGTCCCGATGGAAGCTACGAGCGCCTCCCCGGCCGATGGCCGCACGCGACGAAGCAGACCCGCCCAGCCAGAAATTTCGATCGCAACCCCTAAGGGATCGGCCGCACCCGGCCCGGTGGCCATGACCGGACCTCACCGGACCCGGACCAGTGAACGAACCGAGGGCCCTCGACACGTCGAGCCGCCAACCATTGCGCCAAGATGACCACCGGCCGATCAACCAGCGACCAGGTTCGCAACGTCGCCTTCGTGCGTCGCTTGCCCGCCTGGCTTTTACGGTAGGAACGGATCAGCCGGGCTAGGTCGTGAGCGTCGGCGGGATCGAGAGCGATGGTCTGTTCCGTCGATACCGAGCCCCACACGCCCCAGAACCGGCCCGGCCCACGAAACCCGGCCGGAACCTCGTTTTGGTACGCCTTAGAGCCCCCGTCATCGAGCCCCGGTGCCGCATGCTTGGCGAAATACCAAGCGATACGACGAGCGTTCGACTTCTTCCCGGCCCGCCGATAGGTCTGGTTATCCACGCCGACGCCCGCCGCCAGATGGCGGGGATCACCGGAACCCACCACCTCATACCACGCCTGGCCGAGCCACTTGGCCCAATCCAGCCAACCAACCCCTACCGGCCGGTACATCAGCAAATGAAAATGCGGGGCGCCCCGCCGTTGGAACTCCAACTTCCACGCCGCCCCCTCGATCTTCCCGAACTGGCGCTCATAACGCTTGCGCAACGCCTGGAGGTGGCCCTTCGCCGTGTCACCGTCACACGGAAACGCCCGAGGGTAGGTGAGCGTGACCATCTCCGGAATCCCACCGAGCGAGTCCCAATCGATCGTGGCCAAACGGTAGAGCATCCGAGCCCGAGAGCGCCCCGACCACTCCCGGATACGACCCCGAGCAAGCCGGTCCTGCTCATCCAGCTCCAGAGCTTCCCACAGGGTGCCCTTTTCCGCCTCGAGCAGCGCCTCAGCATCTCGTTTGACGCCCACCCAGGCCGACCGAGTCGGACGGGGAACGTCATCCTCAGGCAGCCGACACCGCTTGACCTGCAAGGTGCCCACCGAGACCGTGGCCTCCCACCACGGAACCCGAGCGGGACCGCGGACCGCGTCCACGTCGTAGGACGTGTCCGGTGCCCTGAGCCCCCAAATCGTGCCGCCCTCACGTAGATTATGGGCCTTCTGAGAGCTTCCGTTATCGGGTACGACCGTCCAGACTGAGCGAGCTTGACTGGGCGCTGTGAGCCCCGTCGAGCCGGTGCCGCCGCTAGTAACGGCTTCACCCGGTCTGGGGAGGGTCACTCCTCCCCAGGCCACTACCCGGACCCCACGGAGCGGGCCGACTGACCCGACGGGTCTGGCTGCGGTCCGGCGCCCGGCTTCGCCGGTCGGCGGTCCTCACCCGACAACGCTGGCTCAGCGACACAACAACACGGGGGACGACGACGAGTGCCGCCGCATTGACGACACGTCCCGTACTCGTCGCCAGGATCGAGCATCGATACGGTTTCCAGGGTCGAATACATGAGATGTGCCCGATGCTTTTCCCGTTTGTAACGTTCTTTGGCCCTGGGGCGAAGCGAACCCTGCTGGCTCGACCTGGCCGACGTCAAAGAGAATTCTTCGAAGTCTTCGGCGTCGTAACTGGCGAACTTGAACTTTCGGTTAGAAGGCCACCGCCGGCCCTCGACCGGTGCCGGCGAGTAGCCCCGGCAATCCACGACTTCTTTCGTGACCTCACGAAGCGCCACATCGGCCCGTTTCCAGCTAGGCCCCGTCCAGCCGACCAAAGAGTCAGATTTACGCAGCTGCTGGAGCTTGGCCACCACCTCGGTGGGAACCTTCAACGATTCCCGAGAGCCGAACGCCGTGGTGATCTCATCGAGCAGAACCGTGCAAGATGGCACCCGGCCCGCTACCGGCGCCGGGACCAACCCGGCATCGATCATCGGGGCGAACGTGTCCAACAGTGACCCGTCAAGGAGCGCCCACGGCGACGACAGAGGCACCCACAACGGATGGGGCACCCGCTCCCCCGCTGGCAAATGGGCATCGTCTGGAGACGCAAAAATGGTGAGGTTCCCGAGCACCGGGATACCGGCATCCAGCGACGGTAAAGCGAACCGTTCGACCATCGCCAACGTTTTGCCCGACCCGTTCTTACCGACAAACCCGGTGATCGGCAACGGGGCGATAAGTGCCCTCATCGCCCCATCACCCGGTACACAGCGACACGCGCTGCAGCGCACGCCACCGCCAGGCCCAGCGCACGACCGAACCCCCTACGAGCCCTCACGACTCACCACCCCCGCCACGAATCCGCCCGTACAGCCGCAAAATCAGGCCGACCACGTCCCACGCCGTATGGAACGCCAGAACCGCAGCACCCACCGTCAAGAACAGAGCGAACGGAAACCACGCACCCATAACCCCCACTTTCGACGTGATCCCGGTAACGCCGTTGCTAATCGTGGAGTCCGTCAGCCACGACGGAGGGCTCCAGCTGGGGATCAGCCCGATAATCCAGCGAAGCACCGTTTGCAACGCATCGAGAATAGCTTCAACAATCATCGGAATATCTCCCATCGGTTTATAGATCAAGGGTCAACTGCTCCGGTTCGGGCTCCGGCATCGTCTTCCAGCCGACAGCCACCGCCACCCGGTTATAGATCGACCGGAACGCCGCCAACACGATCAGAACCTTTGCCACGATCAGCACCCATGGCCGATAATCGGACATTGGCCCCGAACACCACGACATCGGATGCACCTCGGACATCGCCTGGCCTTGGCCGGTCGGAAGCGAGAACGCTGGACCAACACAGGACCCATCACCGCCCAACGAACTAGTAGCGGCAACATAAGTGCCTTTGACGTTATCGGCCACGCCCCACACGTCACCGGCGCCAGTGTCATTAATGTTGCCCCGTAGCTGGGTCATCCGGTCAGCGAACGGCGTCGTAGGAACGAACAACGCCGAAAGCATTTCCTTGATGGCCTTAACCAGTGAATCAAACCAGTTCCCCACCTGACACCCCAAATACTTCCCCCAATCCAAAGGGTTAAGTTTCCCGAGGATGCCGCCCGGTGCCTCACAAACCGAAGCACCGACCACGTCAGGAGGTGTAGACGGACCGTCGAAG
>JBBSVB010000128.1:0-7104 GCA_038233875.1 Actinomycetales bacterium
GATGTCGTCGCTCATGAGCTCCCCGGCTCGCGAGGGGCAATCGACTGGTCATGCACGTCGAAGACCGCCCCACCTAGCAAAGATTCCGGCACGTCTTGGGCAACGGCGGCCGTGACAATCACTTGCTCACAGTCACTCACTAACTCGGCGAGGCGAGCCCGCCGTCTGGTGTCGAGCTCTGCAAAAACGTCATCGAGAATCAGCACGGGGTCGGTGCCTAGGTCGCGGCGCAGCAGTTGGAACGACGCCAGACGCAGCGCCAACGCGATCGACCAGGACTCGCCGTGGCTGGCGTAGCCCTTAGCCGGCAACGCACCCAAACTCAGCTCGAGATCGTCCCGGTGCGGCCCGACTAGCGACACTCCGCGCTCCCGCTCGTGAACGGCTCGCTGCTCCATCGTCTCCAGGATCGCCTCCTGCAACTCTGCCTGGGTGGGCACCTCGCCTGCAGCCAGGGCCGGTGCGATGCCGTCGTGCAACCCCGATCGGTATGTCGCACTGGCAGCCCCATCGCTGTCGCTGATCGCCGCGTAGGCCTCGGCGAGAAACGGAGACAGGTCGTGCATGAGGCGCAACCGGGCGTAGTTCAACGCCGCACCGATCTGCGCCACGTGGGTGTTGAAGACCGCCAACGTGTCGAAGGCAGAGCCCTCTTCAGGCTCTGGCGCGCGAGACGACGCTGATCGGGGCGACAATCCGCCAAGGACAGGCCCTCGACCAGCCCGCATCGCCTTCAACAGGGCATTGCGTTGTTTGAGCGCCCTGTCGTAGTCGCTGCGCACCCCCGACCATCGAGGTTGGCGAGCCACGAGCAGGTCGTCCAAAAAGCGGCGGCGCTCGCTGGGGTCGCCCTTGACCAGAGCTAAATCCTCCGGCGCAAACAACACCGTACGCAGTGTGCCCAGCAGGTCACGTTGGCGCGGCAGCGGTGATCGATTGAGCCGGGCACGATTGGCTCGACCGGCGACGATCTCGAGCTCCACCAACGAGTCCCGCTCTTCCCGTTGGACCGTCGCCCGAATAATCGCTGTGCTGGCACCGGCTCGGATCAGCGGTGCGTCGTTGGCCACCCGATGACTTGCCAGGGTGGCGACATAGCCAGCAGCTTCGACCATATTGGTCTTACCTTGACCGTTGCGACCCAAGAGGATCGAGACGCCCCCACCCAGCGAGACCTTCGCGTCGGCATACCCGCGGAAGTCGACGACGTCTAACTGAGTGAGGCGCACAATCCCATCATCACCTGCACTGCACCAACCTGAGCTTGAGTCAGGCTCAGCGCGTTGCGGTTCCGCTGCCCGAGGTGGGGCCAACGCTGGGGCTGGACGTGTCGCCGTCAGTGCCGCCGGTGCCTGAGGATGGCCCCGCCTCATCGGCGTCGGGGGAATCGAGCATGGTGACCTCGTGGCCACCGAACTCACCACGCAGCGCAGCAACAGCCTGCATGGCGGGGGAATTCGTCTGGCGGGACGCAAAGCGGGCGAAGAGCGCAGCACTGATGACCGGCATCGGCACGCCGACCTCGATGGCCTCTTGCACCGTCCACCGGCCTTCACCGGAGTCCGTGGTGTATTCGCTGATGCCCTCAAGGTTCGGAGTGTCTTCAAGAGCTTGCACCAGCAGGTCCAACAACCACGAGCGCACGACGGTGCCGCGGCTCCACGCCTGGAAGCACCCCTTCACGTCCTTGACCATGTCCTTGGCCGTCAGCAGTTCGAAGCCTTCGGCGTAGGCAGCCATCAGACCGTACTCGATGCCGTTGTGCACCATTTTTGCGTAGTGGCCTGCTCCCACGTCGCCCGCATGGACGAAGCCTTCTTCGCGGGGGCCTTCCGGTCGGAGTGCGTCGAAGATGGGCATCGCCATCTTCACGTGCTCCTCGCGCCCACCGCACATCAATCCGTAGCCATTGTCTAGGCCCCAAATTCCACCAGAAACACCACAGTCGACGAAGCCGATGCCCTTCGCCGCCAACTTCTCGTCGTGCTTGGCGTCCTCGATGAAGTGAGAGTTGCCACCCTCGATGATCAGGTCGCCCTCGTCCAGCAGGTCCGAGAGAGCGTCAAGCGTCTTCTCGGTCGGATCACCGTGCGGCACCATCACCCACATCGTGCGGGGCTGTTGCACCGCAGCGACAAGGCCTTCCAAGGTGTCGACGTCACGGACCTTTTCGTCCAGGTCGAAACCGACGACCTCGTGCCCCGCCCGGCGCAAACGCTCCCGCATGTTGCCGCCCATTTTGCCCAAGCCGATCATTCCAAGTTGCATGCCAGATCCTCGCTGTGTGGGGTGTCAGTGCAGGTCGGTATGCCGCGTACTTCAGCCAGCGAAGCGCACAGGCATCAGAACGTAACGATATGACTCGTCGGCCGCTCCGTCGATCTCAGATTGACCGCTCAGCACGGCAGGACGTGAGGGCTGGGTGAAAGCCATGCGGGTGTACGGCTTCCCCAAAGCCCCTAGCCCATCGAGCAAGAACTGCGGATTGAAGGCGATCTCCACCTCGGGTCCGGTCAAGGTCGCCTCAATGGCCTCGCTGCCCTGGGCGTCTTCGCCGGTGCCAGCCTCGATCGCGACCTGGCCGTCGGTGAGCCGCAGGCGCACCGGGGTATTGCGCTCAGCGACCAGCGCCACCCGTCGGACGGCTTCGATGAGTGCGTGGGTGTCGATGATGGAGACGGTGTCCACGCTGCCGGGGAAGATCGAGGTGACCTTGGGGTATTCGCCATCCAAAAGTCGCGTGGTGGCCCGGCGCGATCCGGCTTCGAAGCCGATCAGTCCTTGGCCTCCATCAGCGTCACCGAGGGCGATGTCGATCGAGCCCGCAGAGCCGAGAGCCTTAGCCGTCTCAGACAACGTGCGTGCTGGAATCAACGCCACGTGCGACGCGTCGGTGTTGTCTGGGGTCCAGGTGAATTCGCGCATCGCAAGGCGGTAGCGGTCGGTCGCCAGCATGGTGATCTTCTCGCCGTCGATCTCGACCCGCACTCCGGTCAGGATCGGCAACGTGTCACCGCGGTCTGCAGCGATGGAAACCTGAGCCACCGCCTGAGTGAAGGTGTCGGCACCGATATTGCCGCTGGCCACCGCAGGCGTCGGCAAGGACGGGTAGTCATCCACGGACATCTGAATCAGCGAGAAGCGGCTCGACCCACAACTGAGACCCACCTTCGTGCCCTGGGTGGCGAACTCCACAGGTTGGCCCGGCAAGTTGCGGGAGATGTCGGCCAACAGTTTGCCGAACACCAGCACCTTGCCGCCCTCGGAGACGTCGGCCGCGACCGTCACGGTGGCCGAGATCTCGTAGTCGAATGCCGACAGCGTCAGCGTCCCCGACTCGTCCGCTTCGAGCAACACGCCAGCCAACACTGGGACCGGCGGCCGACTACTCAAGCCGCGGACAACCCAAGCAACTGCCTCTGCAAGCACGTCGCGCTCAACACGAAACTTCACGACAGTCAGCCTCTTCACTCGGTTTTTGGGCTCCCGGCGGTGAGCCGAGACACATGGAGGATGACATTAGCCCTCCGTTGGGGCCAGGCCAACCCGCTATGGACTCGTGGTTGATGTTGGGTGACGTGTGGGGCCGTTCGCAAGGGACGCGGGGCGGATTCCTAGGGGGATTAATGGTCTCGTAGTAGTCATAGGGGCTGTGGACACTGTGGACAACATGCGGTCGACGCAGGTCAGCAAGCGTGTCGGGGGTGTGGAGGGCAGGTGGACGCATGGGGGACAGGGACACCTGCCTTGGGGACGCCTGCGGGCCGTCCACAACCGCGCCCCACGAGGGCGCCACTGCTTGCCCCGACGATCCATAGGCATACCCAGCATGTCCACAGGCCCTGTGTATGCCGACCGTAGGCTGTGGGCGAACGAAAGGTTTCGACCGGGTTACAGGGCGATGACCTCGCAGGATGCCGCCAAAAGATACCCACAGCGTTGTCCACAGAAATTGTGGATAACTCACCGGTCAGCGAGCTGCGGACTTGCGGATAGCGCCGGTGAGCTCGGTGATCTGATCGAAGAGGGATCGACGTTCACCAATAAGCTGACGAATCTTGCGTTCGGCATGCATCACGGTGGTGTGGTCTCGGCCGCCGAACTCTTGGCCGATCTTGGGCAACGAGAGCTCGGTGAGCTCCCGGCAGAGGTACATGGCGATCTGTCGAGCGTTGACCAAGGTGCGCGAGCGCGAGGGGCCACAGAGGTCGTCGACCGAGATGCGGAAGTACTCCGAGACCTCGGTCAGGATCGTTGCTGCGGTGATGCGGCCCGAATTGGCGTTGGGGAGGATGTCTTTGAGGACGTCGCTGGCCAGGTCGGCGGTGGGCGGTTGGCCCGAGAGTGATGCAAAGGCCGTGACCCGGATCAGTGCACCCTCGAGCTCGCGGATATTGGTGCTGATCTTGCTTGCGATTAACTCGAGGACCTCTGGCGGTGTCGTCATCCGCTCCTGAGCGGCCTTCTTTTGCAAGATGGCGATGCGGGTCTCGAGGTCCGGGGGCTGGACATCGGTCAGCAGGCCCCACTCGAAGCGGCTGCGCAGACGCTCGGCGAACCCAGACAGTTTCTTAGGCGGCTGGTCGGAGGTGATGACCACCTGCTTTTCGCTGTTGTGCAAGGTGTTGAAGGTGTGGAAGAACTCTTCGACCGTCTGCTCTTTGCCTTGCAAGAACTGGATGTCGTCGATCAGCAGGAAGTCGATGTTGCGGTAGCGCCGTTGGAATGCGCCGGCCTTGTCGTCGCGGATGCTGTTGATGAAGTCGTTCGTGAACTCTTCGGAGTTGACGTAGCGGACTCGTGTCTGCGGATAGAGATTGCGCGCATAATGGCCGATGGCGTGCAGCAGGTGGGTCTTTCCCAGACCGGATTCGCCGTAGATGAACAGCGGGTTGTAGGCACGGGCCGGGGCCTCAGCGACGGCCAGGGACGCCGCGTGGGCGAAACGGTTCGAGGATCCGGACACGAAGGTGTCGAAGGTGTATTTGGGATTGAGGCGAGAGTCACCATCGGTCGTGGTGGCTGCCCCCACTCCCACCGGGCTATGTATTTCGCGGCGGTTCGGATCCCGGTGCGGCTGAGTCGGAGGTCGATTGTCGTCGCGTGCCAAGCTGTGCTCCGGGACTGCTGCCAGGGCGGCGGCCTCGTCGGAGGTCAAGGCCGCAGTGCCTTCGCCCTCTACCTGACGGCGCAGGTCTGCGTCGACGGTGATCGCCAATCGCACCTCCTGACCCAGCAAGTTGTTCAACGCCTGGATGACCGGCAAGCGCAGCGTGGTCTCCAACGTGTCTTTAGTGTGGTCGTACGGCACGGCCAGCAGGGCGGTCGAGTCGAGGAGCCCCACAAGGCGCGTCAGTCGCAGGAAGGCTCGCTCGCGAGGGGCGATCCCGGACGTGTCGATTTGCTCGACGGCGCGAGACCATACCTGGGCGAAATCGATTGGCTCTGACGTCATGCGTTCGGTCCTTGTCGTTTGGCTTGACCTGCTGCCACCAGCAATCTCGATGCTGCCCCACAGCAGTCGATGCATTCGGTGAGAGACCATATGGAAATGGCCGTCCACAACGTTATCCACAAGCTGTGTACAAAACGGTGGACATAAAGATCGCGAAGTAGAAGACGCTATCAGGTCCGGGGGTCGGCGACGTACCCGAGCGGAGCCGGACGGGTTTGACCACCTGTGCAGGGCTCCCGTACCGTAAGCAGGTCCTTGTAAAGGCCCATCCTGTCTGCCCAGCACGCAATGTTGCGCGTGCTGGCTCGGTGTGGCACCACACAAGCAGTGAATTTCCCTGGTGCGGTGGCCCGTGCCGCCGCGATTAATGGAGTTGTGATGAGCAAGCGTACTTTTCAGCCAAACACCCGCCGTCGTTCCAAGGTGCACGGTTTCCGCCTGCGTATGCGGACCCGCGCCGGTCGCAGCATCGTGGCGTCGCGCCGCCGCAAGGGCCGCGAAAAGCTGACGGCCTAACCGCCTCCTCCCGGCGGTCTCTATGTTGCCCAAGCATCATCGGCTGCGAAAGCCGAGCGATTTCACCGCCGTCATTCGCGGTGGGAGTGGCTTGGGTGCCCGACGCGCTGCGACGCCTCGCATCGTGCTCCACCGAGGGCCGGTCGATCCGTCCTGCCTCGCTACCCATCCTGCACGGGTGGGTTTTGTGGTGTCTGGCGCAGTCGGCAATTCGGGGGTGCGTCATGGGGTGACCCGTCGACTCAGAGCGCTGATGTCGGACCGGATCGCCGCATGCCCAGCGGGCACGAGGCTTGTCGTCAGGGCTAATCCTGCTGCAAGGCAGGCGACTTCGGCTGATCTTGCTAAAGACCTCGATCGCATGCTTACGAAGGTTCTGGCATGAGTGGGTCTGGAATCAGTCGCGTGATCGCTGTGCCCCTGATTGGGTTGGTACGCGCTTACCAGGTGCTCATCTCGCCACTACTCGGGTCGACCTGCAAGTTCTACCCGTCATGCTCGGCGTATGCAGTGACGGCGTTGCAAACCCGCGGACCGCTCGTTGGATTGTGGCTCGCAGCCCGTCGTCTCCTTCGTTGCCACCCGTGGAGCCACGGCGGCGTTGATCACGTACCCCCGCGTCATAGCAAGACGCACTCGATGACCGGTGAGCTCAGCTCACCCCAAACCTGAGGACGCGTCAGTTTGATCGACACACTGCTCTTCCCGTTCACCTGGTTCGTGTCCACGATCATGGTGGGCTTCGAACTCATGCTCACCAGCCTCGGCATGTCGGACACCAACGGTGCGACCTGGGTGCTGTCGATCATCGGCCTGGTGATCGTTTTGCGGATCCTGCTGATGCCGCTGTTCGTAAAACAGATTCGGTCACAGCGGCGGATGCAGCTTCTGCAGCCCGAATTGATGAAGATTCAGAAGAAGTACAAGGGGCGCAAGGATGAGGCCTCTCGCAAGGCGATGACTGAAGAGTCCTTCGGTTTGTACAAGAAGCACGGCACCAACCCGTTCTCCTCGTGTCTGCCGATCTTGATGCAGATGCCCTTCTTCTTCGCACTTTTCCGCATGTTGACGCACGTCGATGATGTGGCTTTGGGTTCCCGGGAACCCATTGGGTTCTTTAGTCAGGACCTGGC
>JBBSVB010000129.1:0-7069 GCA_038233875.1 Actinomycetales bacterium
AGCCGCTGCGGTCGGCCACCGTGGAGATCAACGGCGTGACCACCACCCTCCCTCCCGCTCTCAACCCCGACACCACAGCGCTTCTCGACGCCCTGCGATCAACCGGTCCAAGGCACTAAGCCGTTTGAACCAACTCAGGTCGAAGGCCATGGCGCCGGGGGTGTTGGTCACGGCGCGCCGTCTTGCTCGCCTGCACCTGGGGTGAGGGTGGCGCGGATTCTGCCCTGCACGTCGTTCTTGTCCTTATCGCTCCAGTGGGTTTCTGCTGGCCAGATCGGACCCATCTCATCGTCGACACGTCGGGGAACGACGTGGACGTGAAGGTGGAACACGGTCTGCGTGGCTGCTTCACCGTTGGACTGGATGATGTTGAGGCCGTCCAGCGGGATCGCTGCTCGGATAGCGCGCGCGACGCGCAGAGTCGCGTCGGTCAGGTCGCAGGCCGTCTGCTGGTCGAGTACCCACAGGTCGGGGAGGTGCTCGCGCGGGATGATCAGGGTGTGGCCGAGAGTCGCGGGTTCGAGCGGAAAGAACGCGACGATCTTGTCCGTCCGGAGCACCTCGCGGGCTGGCTCCTCGCGGGTAACGATCTGGCAGAAGTCGCAGTCGGGGTCGGCGCGCATCGTCAGGGCCGCTTGTAGCCGCTGGCGATCCACGACTCGATGTCGTTCTTGATGCTGGCGTAGACCTGGGTGCTGTCGTAGCCGGTCGGGTTGTGGACGGTGACGTAGTCGGCGTAGGTCTTGTTGCTGTCGCTGAAGCCGAACTGGGAGAAGGGGTTCGCTCCGGCCGTGGAGGTGTGCCCGTCCTTGTTCTTAAGCCCGTGGATGTTGATCCCGAGAAGCGGCTTCCGGGATGACCATGCCTTCTTGATCTCGTACTTCACCCACTCGCGGGACGCGGTCTGGGAGCCGATGAGGACGACGACGGCGGCCTTGTAGGACATCTCCTTATCGATCCAGTCCTGGACGGCCTGGGCGCCGCGCGCCTTCACGGCTTCCCAGTTCTGGGCGGGCAGGATCTCCTGCCCTTCGATGGCTCCCATCTGCAGGATCTGCTGGACCCGCCAGTAGTCGTTCTGGTAATGGAAACTGACGAACGACGATCGAGCCATGCGGGTGCTCCTCTGCTCCGTACCGCCCGGGGCGGTGTGACGCTGACGGTCGGGACGCTAGAGCAGGGCACCGACAAAACCGGGCAGCCCGAGTGCACATCGGCTTGACCTGCCTGTTCGGGGGCGGTGGGGCGAACTGCGCCCGCGCATGGGGGCAACCTGCCCGTACTCATCGATGCTCGATGCCGCGAGGGTCCCTCGTCTCCTTGCCCCCAGCCGACCCCGTACGGCAGGACGAGCGGACGCCCGCCGGTAGACGGGCCCTCCGGGCGATCAGTCATGCAGGGTGGTCGTCTGCTCCGCGTCGACTGGATCGGCGCCGGAGCCGCTCGTCAGGGCTGGGCGGTCGGGCTGTGTCTCGCCGCCTGCGGATTCGGCGCGCACGATCTCGCTGATGACGGTGACCGTCTCCTGGGCGGCTTCCAACGTCAGCGTCGCTGCCTCCAGACCCTGGGTCAGGAGACCGAGCGCGAGGACGAGTGCGCCGATGCGCGTGGTCCACTTCTTCGCCCAGCCTTGGGTTGCCGCTGCTTCTGTGACTCGACCGACCACGGTGCGCGCTTCTCGAACGGCCGGAGCGACACCGAAAGTGCCGATGTTATCGAGCAGCCAGAGCACGTGCCGGATTTGGCCTGCGATCTCCTCTCGCGCCGACTGTGGCACGTCAGGTGACTCGGCGAGCAGATCGAGCCAGTTGCCCAGTTCCTGTCGGAGTCGGGCGACCGACGCCTCGGACGGGCTAGCGGCTGCTCCAGGAATGCGGTAGGCCAGGATCTCGGCGATTGAGCCGAGGTGATCGAGTGTGGCGTCATCGATGACCTTGCTGGGGCGTTCACCACTGGTCTGCCAGTGGCTCTGCCAGACGACGGCGCTGTACCACGCCGGGGCATAGCGCAGGGCGCGGTCCCGGATTGGGTCGGCCTCGGGGAGGCTATGGACCTGCTGAAGCACTCCTTGGTACAGCCCGACAACCTCTGCGTGGCGCTGAGCCCACTCGACACTTCCTGCGGGGGCCTCCAGCACGTCGACCCACCCGTTCAGGACTGTGACCTCGCCGGATCGCCGAAACCGCTCCAGCAGGTCGTGGAGCGCATGTCCCGCCGTGGTCGGCCTTGCTTGGCTCATCTGGATTCTCGCGTTCCCCTCATGCGGTTCTCGACGCGGCTCACGACTTCAAGTCGCTGTCAGGAGCCGGTGACCTGCCTGAGTCCAGCCCAGGATCCGGCGGCGTGCTTGACGTTGGTCTCGGTGGCGAACAGATACTGCCATTCGGCTTCGACTTCGCCGCTGTCGTTCACGTGGCGGACCCAGCGCTCGGCTGCTTCCTTCTTCGCGAGGACGTCCTTGTCGTTGGCGCGGACGTCAGCCTTGCCTTCGATGAGCCAGTGGACGCCGGTGGTGTCGATGGCGATGAAGTCCGGGATGTAGCGCTGGTTGGCGCCGTAGGTGAGGTAGGCGCCGTAGTTAGGGAGGACGCGGACCCACCAGGTGATCCCAGGGGCGGAGTCGAGGAGGTCGGCGAGCCGGTACTCGGTGCTGTAGGCGTCGAATGCCGCGGCGGGGAGGATGCTCTTGGTCCAGCCGGTGTAGGGCCTGCCGGGGACGAATGTGGCCGCGTTCTGGACGGTGTACCGGTCGAGGGTCTCGGTGATCGGGGGCAGGGTGCTGGGCGGGTAGCCGATCGGTTCGATCTTCTCGACGATGCCGCTGGGTCGGTTCTTGTGCTTCTCCCGGACCAGGTGGAGGAACGCTTCGGTCGCGATCTTGACGCGGCGCTGTGACCATTCTGCGGTGTCGGGATCGTCTACTCCGGCTCCAGCGAGGAATGCCTTGATGAGGCGGCGGATGGCGTTCTTCTGGCCCTTGTCGGGGATGACGAGCCCGCTGCTGAGAACCCTGCCGGTCATCTCGGTGATGAGGTCGACGACCGGCAGCATCTCCTGGCTGGCGGCGATGTCTTCGGCCTGCTTGCGCGGGGTGACGTCGATCGTGTCGTCGCCACGCCGTTCGGCGACAAGGCCGACCCGGTCGAGTGGGCTGGCGGTCTCCGAGCGGTAGTGCAGCCCGCGGAGGCGGGCGTCGTCATCGGCGACGTCGGACAGGGTGAACGGCTGCGGCTGGATTTGCTTGTCGAGGCGCGGGAAGAGGATCCGGGGGGCGTCGGAGCGTGGGGACATGTCCTGCTGCAACAGCAGGATGGCGGCCTCGGCTTCTTGCGCGCGGTCCTCGAACTCCTGGAAGACGAGCCCGACGCTGCCTTCACTGTCGGTGGCGCTGGAACCTGCGGTGCCGACGCCTGCGATCGTCAACTGGCCGGTGCCGACGATCCCGTCCACGCGGGTGACCGACTCGGCGGTCTGATCGTCGCCCGGGAGGGTGAGTTCTTGCCCACCGGCAATGGTGGCGGTGCCGCTGATCTGGCCGGTGGAGGTTTCGGCCACGACCTTCTGGGCGCGCTCCTTGAACGTCGCTTCCAGGAGCGCGCGGGCGTTGGCGAGCAGGTCGTGGAAACGCCGATGGGAGAGGACCTCGACGCTGTCGAGCATCGGGACGCCGGTGCGGGTACCGAACGGCAGGCGCAGGCCGCGGCCGAGGATCTGCTCGGACAGCGCCTGGGACTCCAGCGCTCGGAGGGCGCAGATGACGTAGATGTTTTTGACGTCCCAGCCTTCCTTGAGCATCTGCACGCTGACGATGGCTCGGACCGGGCTGGCGGGGTCCTCGACCTTGTCGAGAGCGGTGAGGGCCTCGTCGGGGGATTCGCTGGTGACGACGAGTACGGCTTCGTCCGAGCCGAGCATGTCGGGGCCGCGCAGTTCGCTGGCGACCTCGTTGGCGTCGTCGATGCTCTCGCAGACAACGAACATGACGGGGTTGACCGGGTCGCAGTCCTGCTTGGCGCAGTACGCGACGAGAGCCTCCCGCTTGCGGTCCAGCAGGAGCAGGCCGTCCGCCAACTGGCGGCGCAGGGTGACCTGGCCGTCCTTGCGGGCGACGAGGACCGGGATCTTGACGAACCCGTCGGCGATGGCCGCGGCGAGCGGGTAGTTGTAGATGATCTGGTCGTCGGTGGTGTTCTCCGACGGGGTGGCCGTGAGCCCGATGAGCGCGAGCGGCTTGAGTTCCTTGACTGCGGCGGTGAATGCCTTGGCGTTCTTGCCGAAGTAGACGTGGTGCTCGTCGGCGATCACCACGAGGTCTGGCACCTGCTGGAGGTGCTCGTAGAGGCTCCCGCCGAGGTGCTCGTCGTGCTCGCGGACCTTGCGGGAGGTGTTCTGCGTGGGCTTGATCAACTGCTGGACGTTGAAGACGAACACCTTGAGCCGGGTGTCGTCGGCTAGGGCGTGCGCGACAGCGCCGCGGTCGAAGTCCTCACTCGTGATCACGAGCGGGTTCGACTCCAGCCCGTTCACGTACTTGGCGTGACCGGGGGTGAAATTGTTGACTGTCTTCCCGAACACCGTCGACCCGGGGGTCACGATCAGGATGTTCCGGACCCCGGACTCGTACAGGTAGTCCACGAGGGCTGCTGCGATGTAGGTCTTGCCGACACCCGTGGCCAGGTCGCAGACACCGTCGAGCGGCTCGTCTGCTTCATCTAGGCGCCGGGCGACGGCTTCGAGGGCGGCCTTGTTGGGGGCACGCAACTGAAGACGAGCCGCGACCTCTTCGATGAGGTCGGTGTCCATGGGGATGAGGGTCATCGGGCGGCCTTCCCGTGGGAGCGCACGCGGAGCAAGTCTCGTGGGGCGGTGCGCAGGCGGCTGCCCGGTGACACGGTTCTGAGCCGATCCTGGGCGTCTTCGGTCGCGGCTTTGGCCACCAAGGTGAGGCGCTCCCCTTCGGTGAGGTGGGAGACGAGGAAGTCGACCTCGGTGTCCCCGGCGACCCCGTCGACGACCGCCAGCCGCATGCGGCCCTTCTGTCCGCTGAACGGGCGGCTCTCCGGGCCGAGGCGCTCGTAGCCCAACTGGGCGCAGACAGCCTCAGCGAAGGCACCGTTGGTAGCCCATTCCGCGAGGAGAATGCCGCCGTCCTCGTCGGTCTCGAACATGGACGCGCCGACCTCCAGGACGCGGAAGCCACCACCGCCCTGCCACCCGAAGGATGCAGTGATACCGCGAGGGTCCTCGTTGTTGACGACCTTCTCCAGACGCGGTCGCGTGTAGTCGGCCAGGTTCGTGGGGCTCAACTCGGAAGTGACCCACCGCCTGCCCATCTTGTGGGCGACCGCGGCGGTGGTTCCGGATCCAGCGAAACAGTCCAGGACGAGGTCACCGGGGTCGGTGGCGATGTGGATGACGCGCTCCAGCAAGCCCTCGGGCTTGGGCGTGGCGAAAGCGGGCAAGTCAGGGAACATCTTGCGCAAGTGGTCGCGCTTGGCGGACATGTTGCTGCCCACTTCGGAAGCGAGCCACAGCGAGCGAGGAACAACCCCGGCTTGAACTTCGCTCAGGTAGCGCTTGATGATCGGCATACCGTCGCCCTTCTTGCCGAAGTAAACGCGGTTGTCTTCTAGCGCCTTCGACAAGGTCAGGCGCGAGAACCTCCAGAAGTAGCCCTTAGGCGGCGTAACGACTCGACCGGAAGGCGTGGTGATAGGGAACGCTGCGCTCTCCGACCCCGAACGCGCCGTTCCGTTGTCCCCCTGAAGCCATGGACCACGAGGGTCGTTATCGGGGTTGCGGTACCGCTTCTCCTGCTCCGGCGTGCGCGGCAGCAGGTTCCGCTGCTTGCGCCAGATACTCTTGTCCTTGGCGACGACCAGGATGTAGTCCTGCACGGTGCTGATGTCGGTGTCATTGCGGCGACCTGCGTCGGTCTCCCACACGACCGTTCCGACGTAGTTCTGGCGGCCGAAGACCTCATCCAGGATGACGCGACAATAGGCCATCTCGGAGTCGTCGAGATGCAGCCAAAGGCTGCCGTTGTCAGCGAGCAGTTCGTGGATCTGCGTGAGCCGGTCGCGCATCTGGGTAAGCCAAATGGAATGCTCGACCGCGTCGTTGTAGTGCTCGAACATCTGCCCGGTGTTGAAAGGTGGGTCGATGTACACCAACTTGACCTTGCCGCGGTACTCGGCGGCAAACTCCGGAATTTCGGTGAGGGCAGTCAGGGCGTGGAGGGCGTCACCGCGGATGAGCAGGTTGTCCTTCGCGCGCTCAGCGTCCTTGCGGGTCTCGCCGACCGTGGCGACATCCTGCAGCAGCCGGACCTCGCTGACGCGGTAGTCATCCGGTGTCGTCCACTCGTAGGTGTCCTCGCCGTGCGAGAGCAGCCGCTGATCCTTGTTGGTCCAGGTCAGTTCGAGTTGGCCCTTGAGGCGCTGGTTGCGGATCGTGCTCACGAACGCCTCGCGTCCGCCGTGGCCTGCTGCACTGTTCCGCCGTCCCTTCGAAAACCAGTCGCCCCCACGGGCGCCCTGTAGAGGGGTATCGGCCGACGCAGGCCGCTCCTGTCCCTGATCATGCAGCCCTACTGCGACAGTTCACGGCCCGGCCCGCTGGGGACCGCTTCTCTCCCCGTCGCGTAGCGGTGTCGTACAGCCGCGCGAGCGCGCCGCACTGCGGCCTCAATCAGCAGAGCCGGAGCGCGGCGGGTCGAGCCAACGACCTGTCTGGCGCGAAGACTCGGGCCGTCGGTCATCCGGTCCGAGCCCCCCGCGTGGGGCCGAGGGTGCTGCCATCACCCTGGGACCCACCGTCGAGCCGACGTCGTCGGCTTGACGGTGGACCGACGGTATCCCGGGTCGCCGACAACGCGTGCTGGCCGGGCGCCACAGTCAGGCGGTGCGGGGCTGCTGCCTCGTCGGCTGAGCCCTGATCCACCGACGGTAATTCGGGGCTGCTGGTTTCGCGTTCGTGTCTGGGTGGTCTGGCGGAGGGCGTGCAGGGGCTGCCGGGCGTGTCCGGCTCTTCCACTGCGGGGTCTCCGGGTTGGGCCTGGTGGGCGTTG
>JBBSVB010000130.1:0-7027 GCA_038233875.1 Actinomycetales bacterium
AACTGCGCTTCCCACATCACCAAAGCGTCCGGGCGCTCGACGGAATACCCGTACTCGAAGCCCATTGCCGCAAACTCGCTCAGTAGCGACTCGTAGATCCAGAACTTGGCCTGATCCTTGGACAGATTCAGCAACGGGCCCCACTCGTCCGCGTTGACCTTGTCGGTGAGGACCGCGTGCCGCTGCACGAAGGTGCCGCGGCGCGTGTCCTGACCGGACCTGCGGATCGGGATGCCCTCCATCAACAACGAGCCGATGGCGATCAATTCACCCATCGCCCAGTCCGCACCACCCTTGCGCGTCATGTCCTGACGGCGCTGCATCAGCTGCGCCAGCTTGGGGTGGACCGTGAAGCCCTCGGGCGTGTTGACGAACGCATCGCCGATGTGCTCGAGGTGCTCGGTGCTGATGGCACTCGTGAACTCCGATCCCTCTGCCTGCTCGTCCTGTTCTTGAGCGCCGGGAGGGTTCAACCGCTCCGGCGGGGCGTTGTCCTTCAGGGCTGCCTTGGTCTCGGTGAAAACCTGCTCTAACTGGCGTTGGTAGTCGCGCAGCGCTGCCTCGGCATCGTCGACCGTGATGTCGCCACGGCCGATGAGGGACTCGGTGTAGAGCTTGCGGACCGAGCGCTTGTTCTCGATGAGCTCGTACATCAGCGGCTGCGTCATCGAGGGGTCATCGCCCTCGTTGTGACCACGCCTGCGGTAGCAGACCATGTCGATGACGACGTCCTTGTGGAAGTCCTTGCGGAACTCATAGGCGAGCTCAGCCACGCGCACGCAGGCCTCGGGGTCGTCTCCGTTGACGTGGAAGATGGGAGCTTGAACCATCCTGGCCACGTCGGTGCAGTACACCGAGGAACGTAAGGCAAACGGGCTGGTGGTGAAGCCGACCTGGTTGTTGATGATGACGTGGATGGTGCCGCCGGTGCGATAGCCACGCAACTGCGAAAGGTTGAGGGTCTCAGCAACGACTCCCTGACCGGCGAAGGCCGCATCTCCGTGCATCAGTACGGGCAGCACGCTGAAGGTCTCACCGGGAAGGTTAAGGCGGTCTTGCTTGGCACGAACGATGCCCTCGAGCACAGGGTTGACAGCTTCGAGGTGCGAAGGGTTCGCGGCGAGATATACGGCCGTTTTCTTGCCGCTCTCACCGGTGAATTCACCCTCGGTGCCGAGGTGGTACTTCACGTCGCCAGAGCCCTGGACCGACTTGGGGTCTTGCTTGCCTTCGAACTCGCGGAAGATTTGGCCGTACGACTTGCCCGCGAGGTTGGCGAGCACGTTGAGCCGGCCACGGTGCGGCATACCGATGCAGACTTCGTCGAGATCGTCTTCGGCGGCAGCATTCAAAATGCGGTCCATCAGTGCGATGACGGACTCGCCGCCCTCCAGGCTGAACCGCTTTTGCCCGACGAACTTGGTTTGCAGGAAGGTTTCGAACGCCTCTGCCGCGTTGAGCCGGCGCAGGATGCGCAACTGCTCGTCCGGGGAGGCCTTCTCGTAGGGGATCTCGATGCGCTTCTGGATCCACTCCCGCTGGTCGGGGTCCTGGATGTGCATGTATTCCAGGCCGACGGTGCGGCAGTACGAGTCGCGCAAGATGCCCAGGATGCGGCGCAATGTGAGTCTCGGTTTCCCGCCGAAACCTCCGGTGGCGAAGTCACGATCCAGGTCCCACAGGGTCAGACCGTGGTTGGTGATGTCGAGGTCGAAGTGCTCCCGCTGGCGGTATTCCAACGGATCGGTGTCGGCCATTAGGTGACCGCGCACCCGGTAGGCGCGGATCAACTCTTGGACGCGCGAGGTCTTGGAAACGTCGTCCTCGTGGGAGGCGGACACATCTGAGGACCACGGGATCGCGTGGTAGGGGATGCGAAGCGAGGTGAAGATGTCGTCGTAGAAGCCGTTCTGACCGAGCAGATTGGCGTGCATGATCTTCAAAAACTCGCCGGACTGAGCACCTTGGATGATGCGGTGGTCGTAGGTCGAGGTCAGCGTCAGCACCTTACTGACCGCGTTGTCGGCGATCCGCTTGGCGCTCGCCCCCTGCCATTCGGCGGGGTAGTCCAGAGCACCGACGCCGACGATGGCGCCCTGACCCTGCATCAGGCGAGGCACCGAATGCACCGTGCCGATGCCGCCCGGGTTGGTGAGCGAGACCGAGATTCCCTGGAAGTCTTCGATCGTGAGCTTGTTGTCGCGGGCCTTACGGACTACGTCCTCGTATGCCGCCCAGAAGTTGTGGAAGTCCATGCCTTCGCAACTCTTGATCCCCGGCACCAGCAACTGACGTGAGCCGTCCGGCTTCGGGACGTCGATCGCTAAACCGATGTTGATATGGGACGGCGTGACGAGCACGGGCTTGCCGTCCAACTCGGCGAAGCCGTTGTTCATCTGCGGCATGGCCTCGATAGCCTTGACCATCGCATAACCGATGAGGTGGGTGAACGAAACCTTGCCACCGCGACTGCGGGCCAGGTGGTTGTTGATCACCGTGCGGTTGTCGATCAGTAGTTTTGCGGGCAGCGACCGGACGCTGGTGGCCGTGGGCACGGCGAGGCTGGCCTCCATATTGGAGACGACGCGAGCGCTGGCCCCGCGAAGAGGTTGCGTTGCCGCCTCACCCTGGGGTGCCACATTTTTGCGGGCCGGAGCGTCACGAGGAGTCGGGGACGATTCCTTCTTCGCGGGCTTCTCGTCAGTTTTCGATGCGGGAGCGCTGGAGTCGCTTGGCTTCTTCTCTACCTCTGGCTTCGGCGCGGCAGCAGCCGCTTCGGACCGGGGTGCAGCCTTGGTCGGAGCCTCTTTGGGCCGGGGTGCGGCCTTGGCCGGTGCCGCTGGCTGTGCGGCCTTGGTCGCTGCTGCCTGCTTGCCCTGAGGTGTGTCGCCGTTCGTGTTGTCCGGGGTATAGGTCTCGAACAGTTCACGCCACTGAGGGCTGACCGAGTCGGCGTCCTCGAGGTACAGCTCGTATTGCTCTTCGACGAGCCAGTCATTGGCCCCGAAGTCGGTGTCACCCTGACTGGCTGGGGATTGAGCGCTCTTACTGGCGGGAGCAGACACGGCGTTTACGCCTCTTCCTAAACTGAGTGAGCCTGAAGTGATCGACTCAGCCTAGCCCTGTCGGCGAGCCACGTCATGGACCCACGCTGCCCCAATCGCCCAAATCGGCCTTGTAGCGCGACCTCTGCCTCAGCCGATATCGCGTGAGCGGGTCAGCAAAAGTCCGATCAGGGCCATGGCGGCGGCGTAGGCAAGCAAGACGCCCGCGCCAGCAGCCCATCCCAAGGGCTCAGCTGGGCCACCCAACGCTCCCCTGACGGCGTCGTTGGCGCCCGTAAAGACGTCAAGCGTCGCCGCAGTGACTTGCGAGGGGAAATAGCGCGCCAGATCCTGCCCCCAACTGACGAAGGTCAGCCCAAAGCCAGCGAGTGGCTCCAAGATCCAGGCCACGGCGATGGCCAGACAGAGTGCGGCGACTTGGTTGGGGATTAGCACACCCACGCCCAGACCGATGAGGGTCCACAGCGCGAGCACGAGAATCATGAGCAGGAGGGTCTTGGTCAGTTCAGGCGCGTCGGGATACATCGCCAGTCCTGCGGAGTTCAAGATGATTCCGCCGCCGATCACTGCCCCCAGGACGTGCACGACGCCGCTTACGGCGGCGATGAGGGACAGCGCAACGACTTTGGCTCCGATCACGCGTGACCGCTTCGGGGTCGCCAAAAAGGTGCCAGTGACCGTGGAGTGTCGGTACTCCTGGCCGATGCACAGCACGCCGATGACCAGGGCCAGCAGGTAGCCGAACTGAATCGCGGACGTGTAGATCACGCGAGCCAGCAACAGGGGCGGTGCGACGTCAGCGAGCTCCACCCCGTCGAGGATGTCGCCGTAGACAAAGAGAGCGCCGAACAACGCAGAAAAGCCGATGCCGGTCAGAAACATGCCCAGGGTGAGCCCCCAGGCCGTGCGAGTGCTGACGTATTTCAACACCTCGGAGCGAACGAGATTGATCATGAGTTCTCCCTGTTTCGGTCCGAGTTCTCGGGGCTTTCGGTGAGTTGGAAGTAGAGCCTCTCCAAATCCGTGCGCAAGGCACGCAATTCGTGAATTGGCACCCCGCCCGCGTGGGCGGCCTCGCCGACGTGAGCCATGTCGGAGGTATGCGCCTCAACGACTCCCTCACCGTGATTTCCCTCGACCGTTCCGGATATGCCGCTGGCCCCTAGCGCTCGAATCATCGCAGCAGGGTCGGCGCTGCGCACCAACGTGGTGGTTTCCCCGTGCAACTCTTCGATCGTCCCCTGGCGGACGAGCCGCCCGTTGGCGATGATCACCACGTCGTCCACCGTCTGCTCCACCTCGCTGAGTAGGTGCGAGCTAATCAAAATGGTCTTGCCCTCGGCGGCCAGTGCTCGCAGCAAGCCGCGCAACCAGCGAATGCCCTCGGGGTCCAGGCCGTTCGCGGGCTCGTCGAGGATGAGCACCTGTGGATCGCCGAGCAGGGCAGCGGCCAACCCGAGACGTTGACGCATCCCCATGGAGTAGCCTCCGGCGCGTTTGCGGGCAGCGGCGGGTATGCCGACGAGTTCCAAGAGTTCATCTACCCGGCTGTCCGGGATTTTGTGCGTGGCGGCCATCACCCGTAGGTGATCGCGCCCGCTGCGGCCCGGGTGGAAGTTGGTCGCTTCCAAGGCCGCACCCACGACATTGAGCGGGGCTGGAAGCTCGGCATACCTCTTGCCCCCGATCAGGCCCACCCCAGCGGTCGGCTTGACCAGCCCCAGCAACATCCGCAGCGTCGTGGTCTTGCCCGCCCCGTTGGGACCCAAGAAGCCGGTGATCCGTCCCGGCTGCACCTCAAACGTAAGGTCGTCGACAGCGGTGAACTTTTTGAAGGCTTTAGCGAGACCTTGGATCTGAATGTCCGTGCCGGAGGTGGTTGGGGGGCTGCTCATGACGTCGAGTCAATCAGGTCCAGGCATCGCGGCGCATCAGCACAAAGGATGAAATCGCAGGCGAAGACGGGCAGCCGCAGTATCGCGGCATCTTCTTCACCATTCTTAGTGTGGTGTGAAAACCACCAGCGAGTAGGGGCCGATGTCGAGGTGCCCGGTGCCGTGGTCATCGATGACCATGTCGGGGGTTGCATGATCGCCAAACAGTGAGCTGTATGTCGCGGCGTCACTGTTGAATCGCACGCGCCACGTGGTGCCCGGATCACCCGGCATACCGATCGCGCCGCCGGTCACCGGATGCGCGGAGAAGTTAGCCGCCACCACCGCCTGACCGCCCCCGTCGTCGGCCCGATGGAAGGCGATGGTCTTTCGATTCTCGTCGACGTCGAGCATGCGAACATGCTGACCACGCAGTGCCCCTGAGTCCCCGCCCAGGTTGCGCCGCAACCAGATGAGGTTCCGAAACATCCGCACGATGTCGCGGAACTGCTCGGCGCGCTCCCAGTTCACCGGCACCGAGTCGCGGAACCACTCGTCCTCCAGGAACTCTTGGCCTTGGAAGAGCATCGGGATGCCAGGCGTGGTCAGCACCAGGGCTGCGCCGAGGGTGGACAATTTTTGGGCGTGCCACCCGTCGGCATTTGCCGCCATAACTTCATGAGGCACCCGCGCCTTGCCGTTGGCGACCTCGTCGTGCGACTCGGTGTAGATGACCCGGTCGAACGCCTGGTGGTATTGGGCAGTGATGGCGCTTGCGACCGCAGCCATCGAGCGCTGGCTGTCATCTGGAGCGGTCAATGCCTCACGCATCGGGTGCACGAACTGGTTGTCCCATTGAGCGTGCATCCCTGCGCCTCCCGGCTCCGTCGAGGTCACCGCCATCTCACCGTGCAGATCCTCGGCGATCACGATGGCGTCAGGGCGCTCCTCGCGCACCGAATCCGCGACCCAGCGCATCAGGGACCACCCCTGCTCGATCTCCCAGCCGGAGCCGTCGACGCTGCGCATATAGGGAGTCATGTCGAGACGTAGCCCGTCGGCGTGGAACTCGCGCAGCCACATTAGGGCGTTGTCTCGGATGAAGCGGCGCACTTCTTCGCGGCCGTAGTCGGGCCGAGTGTCGCCCCAGGGTGTCGAGCTGCGCCAGTCGTTGTAGAAGTAGATCCCGCCCTTGTCGTTCTCGCTCCAGCCATCGAACTGCCACAGGCCCAGATCGGAGGGTCCGAAGTGGTTGTAGACCACATCGATGATGACCGCAATACCGTGCGCGTGTGCCTCTTTGACGAACTCTCGCAGCGCCTCTGGGCCGCCATAGCTCGACTCGACGGCAAACACGTGGGCCGGGTTGTATCCCCACGAATAGTCCCCGGCGAACTCCATCAATGGCATCAGTTCGATCGCGTTGATCCCGAGGGTTTGGAGATAGCTGAGTTTGCCAGCCAGCCCTTCGAGGTCGCCGACCGTGCTGTCGGAGCCGACGAAGGACCCGATGTGCGTCTCGTAGATCACTAGGTCTTCGTGTGGCGGGCACTTAAAGTCATCGCCAGCCCAGTGGAAGGCACCGGGGTCCACGATGATCCCGTTGCCGATGGAGTTGGTGACCGCACGGGCATACGGATCGATCCGGTATGCCGTCTCGTTGCCCAGGGTGAGCACGAACTGATACTCCTGGCCGGGCTTGGCGTCAGGCACCTCGGCATACCAGTAGCCGTTGCCCTCGTCGCTCAGAGGGTCTTTGGCGCGACCCCAGTCGTTGAAATCGCCGGTCACGGCCACCCCATCGGCGTGCGGCGCCCAGACCCGAAAGGCGACGCCCTCGGCATACGGAATCGAACCCATCCCTGCATACGTCATCGCGCCACCCTAAGCGCATCGATACACAACAAACCCCTGGCCGGTTTTTGCCGGTCATGGGTCGCGAAAAGGTGTTGCGCCCCCGGCAGGATTCGAACCTGCGCTCCCGCCTCCGGAGGGCGGTGCTCTATCCCCTGAGCTACGGGGGCAACAGCGACTGAGGTTAGCAGTTGGTATGCCGTGTCATCGCATCGAAGTTTAGGGTTGCGGCAT
>JBBSVB010000131.1:0-6962 GCA_038233875.1 Actinomycetales bacterium
CCCAGGAACCGGTTCGTTCTTGGTGTTCGCGCTGGTGGGGCTGCTTGGCTACGGCTTTTTGCAGGCCAGCGCAAAGGCCAAAATCGCCAACTTCGCCACCAACCTCGCGGCCCTCGTGATCTTTATCCCGCAGGGCGCAGTCATGTGGCAGATCGGGTTGTTGATGGGGGCGGCGAACGTGGCTGGCGGCTATGTGGGCGCGCGCACGGCCGTGGCCAAGGGCAGCGCGTTCGTGCGAGTGGTGTTTGTTGTTGTCGTCGGGGCGTTCATCGTGAAGATCGGCTACGACACTGTGAGGCAGTTTCTCTAAGGCTCGAGGATCTCGGGCTCACAGGTGCCTAGCGACGTGAGCGTCTCTTCGGTGCGCTGAGCAGTCTCGGGGAAATTGTCCGGGCCGACCGGCTCGATGATGTGACCGTTGAGATTGACCCGAGTGGGCTGGACGGCCAGCGACGAGGTCACCTCGCCGTCACCGCGCAGCGTCAGGGTGACCTCGGCGACCATGCCTTCTTGGGTCGCGACCCGCAGCCGTGAGTCCACGTCAGGGGACTGGTTGGAAAGACTGTTGCCGAGGCCGTACAACACAAAGCGATCGTTAATCTCCTCGCACGCCTGCGGCACGTGCACGTGCGTGCCAAGGATCAAGTCCACCTCGCCTGACTTCAACAACTCGTCGGCGATCTCGGTCTGCGCGTCGGTGGGTGTCGTGTTGTATTCCTGGCCCCAGTGCATGCTGACCACGACCAGCTCGGCGCCGTCGCCCCGAGCCTGTTCGGCATCGCTGAGGATGCCTTCGCTTCCAGCCAGCGGCCACAGGGTCGGGGACATCCAGGGCGCGAACGCAGGGACATCTGTGTTGGGCTCGGACGCGTTGGGGAAGGTGTAGGTGTAGGCGAGGTGCGCCACCTTGATGCCTTCGACGTCGAAGATCTGCTGCTCACCGGCTCGGTCCTCGTACCCCGTCGGCCCGGCATACCCCAGGCCCGCGTCGGTGATGACGTCTTCAGTGTCTTTCAACCCGGAGAGGCCTTGGTCGATGGTGTGGTTCGAGGCGAAGTCGCAGCCGTCATAACCCGCAGACGCAAGGTTGGCGGCGAGCTCTCGGGGGCTGGAAAAGATCAACACCCTTGGCTGAGTGATGGTGGTGTTGTCGGCCGATATCGGCGTCTCCATGTGACACAACGCCAAGTCGGCAGAGGAGATGAGGGGTTCGATCTCGGCAAACATCGGACTGAAGTCGTAGTCGTCGCTGGAGTTGGCCTTGGCGTTCGCGACGACCGACGCGTGCGGCAGCACGTCGCCGCTGGCCGCGATGGTGATTGTCCGATCCGGTGCGGCTTCCGTTGTTTCAGCTGTTTCATCAGTCGTTTCTGCCGTGGTGGTCTCGTCGTCAACGGCAGCGTCCGGGCTTGCCGAGGCCGCAGCGTCGCTGGGTTCGGGGGCGTCCGCGGGGTCATCCCCTCCGCCGCAGGCGGCGAGTAACAGGGCGAGAGATACAGCCACGGTGGTAGCAACTCGGGCTCCGGGACGAATGGAACGTGTCATCTGTGCAGGCTAGTCCCTGCGACGCAGCATTTCCGCGAGCACGCCGGGGTCGTTCGTGGGTTGCTGGCATACCGTTCCTGCACAGAGGTATGCCGTGTCGCTGCCGCCCAGCGTGGGTCGCTGAGTCAACACCGGCACTCCCTCTGCGTCGTCTGGAGTTGCGCTGAGCACCATGACCCCTGGGCCGGCGGCGCGAGATGCGGCCTGCAAACTGCCGTCTGCGCTGGCGATGGCCAACACTGTCGGGCCACTGACGGCGTCTTCGGCAGCCGTCAGGGCCCATCCGGCGAACCGCGGTGCCCGCGCGGCGATCATGCCCATTGGTGCGAGGGCCGCCCGACCGTGCTCGAGGTGCTGCGCTGAACCCGCCAACGCGCCGTAACGAAGCAAGGCCCCGGCGAGCGCCGATTGCCCGCACGGCTCGGCGTTGTCTCCGCGTGAGCGCGGGCGCATGACTAAGTCGTGCACGTCGTTGGCACTATCACTGAAGGCCAGCGCCCCATCATTGCTAGGGGAGTCGGCGAACACCTCCAAAGCCACGTCCAGCACCCAGCGCGCCGAGTCCAACCAATGCGGCTCCGCGGTCGCAGCGTGCAGCGCCAACAACCCTTCGGCCAGCGCGCCGTAGTCCTCGGACACTCCGGCCGCCTCGCCGACCACGCCGTCCCGTGAGCTGCGCCGCAGCCTTTCGTTCACGACGTGGGTGCCCAGCATGAGATCGGCGCACCGGGTGGCCAGGTCGATCCAGTCGGGCTCGTCGAAGAACCAACCAGCTCGTGCCAGCGAGGCGATCAGCCACCCGTTCCACGCGGTCACCACTTTGTCGTCGCGACCGGGCTGCGGACGCAGAGTCCGATGCAAGTCCATCCGCTCCCGGATATCGGCAAACCATGGCTCGTCCTCGGGGTCTCGGGGTCGTTGCAACGTCGAGGTGCCGTGCTCGAAGGTGCCGTCTTCGGTGACGATGAAGATGTCGGCGGCCCGCGCTCCGTCTTCGTCTCCGAGAACTCGGCGCAACTGCTCAGGGGTCCACACGTAAGTCAGGCCCTCGACACCGTCGGTATCGGCGTCCAGGGACGAAGCAAACCCGGCTTGCTCGGTCCACATCTCGCGGACCAGCCAGTCGACGCATTCGTGCACCACTCGGGAGGCCAAGTCGAAGTCTCCGTCGAAGTCTCCCGAGTGGTCAGCACCCTGGCTGACCCTGGCCAGGTCGGTGTACACCCCGAGCAGCAGGGCGTTGTCGTAGAGCATCTTCTCGAAGTGCGGAACCACCCAGGCGGCATCCACGGCATACCGAGCGAAGCCGCCGCCGATCTGGTCGTAGGTGCCCGAGCGCGCCATCGCCCGACAGGTGGCGCGCGCCATCTCCTCGCTGCGTGCATCGCCCGTGCGGTGCGCGTGCCGCATCAAGAACGACAGGACCATCGACGGCGGGAATTTCGGTGCCCCACCGAAGCCGCCGTTCCGGCTGTCGAACTCCCTGCTGAGGGTGGCTACCGCGGCGCCCAGCGTGTCGGCGGTGATGGCTTCGCTCGACTCGGCCGCGCGCGCAGCCTCACTTAGTGTCGCAACGATGTTCGCGCCGCCAGCGCGGACCTCATCCTCGCGGTCGGCCCAGGTCTTGCCTGCCGAGCTCAGCAAGTGCAGGAAGTGCTCTTTGGGCAGGTAGGTGCCACACCAAAACGGCTCACCCTCGGGGGTCAGCAGTGCGGTCATCGGCCAGCCGCCGTGGCCGGTCATCGCGGTGGTCGCCTGCATATAGACGGCATCCACGTCGGGACGCTCTTCCCGGTCCACCTTGATCGCGATGAAGTTGGCGTTGACGGCGGCGGCCACCGCCTCGTCCTCGAACGATTCGTGTGCCATCACGTGACACCAGTGACATGCGGCATACCCCACCGACAGCAGCACGGGCACGTTGCGCTCGCGCGCCTGGCCAAACGCCTCGTTGGTCCATGGCCACCAGTCGACGGGGTTATCGGCGTGTTGAAGAAGGTAGGGGGAGGTCGAACTCGCCAACCGATTGCTCACCGATGTCTCCTTGATCACACTGCGCCGCCAAGCGCCAATAATGGCCCTTGTGTACCTGACGATCACCTCGACCGCACCGAATGCGAGCGATCTGGGATACCTCCTGCATAAACACCCTGACCGCGCCCAGTCTTTCGACATGTCCGGCGGCGTGGCCCACGTGTTCTATCCGGAGTCATCATCGCAGCGATGCACCGTAGCGCTGTTGTTGGAGGTCGATGCGATCGCGCTCATCCGCGCTCGCAGCGGCGTCGTCAGCGACTTCGCGTTGGGCCAATACGTCAGCGACCGACCGTATGCCGCTTCCTCGCTGCTGTCGGTGGCGCTCGGCAAAGTCTTTAGGACCGCGCTCAGCGGCACCTGCCGTAGTCACCCAGAGCTCACGACGACAGCTCTGCCGTTGGACATTCGCGTGCCGGTGGTGCCCACCAGTGGGGGAGCGGCTCAGGTGGTCGAGCTCTTCGAACCGTTGGGCTGGACGGTCGAAGCCGAAGATTCCTCTGGACGAGTCGATGCCCCACTGGGGAGCGTCCCGATACGTCGATCTGCGGCTGACCGGCACCCAGGTGCTGTCTGCTGCGCTGTCGCATCTCTATGTTTTGCTGCCGGTGCTCGATGGGGTCAAGCACTATTGGGTCGATGAGCAGGAGGTCGACAAGCTGGTGCGCGCAAGCTCGACGTGGCTCCCCGATCACCCGGAGCGCGCCGCGATCGCCCGGGGCTATTTGGCCCGTCAGCGCGACTTGACCGATTCGGCTCTGGCTTGGCTGGTGCCCGAGTCGAGTGCAGCGGATGAAGACTCTGGTGAGGTGGCGAGCAGTGGTGCCATTGATGCGGTGCCTGTGCCGCGACCTCGACAGGGAGCGGCCCGGGTTGAGGCTGTGGTGGAGGCACTGCGCGCCGAACGTGCTGCACGCATTGTGGATGTCGGCTGCGGCGAGGGTGCGTTGCTGCGCGAGCTGATCAGGCACCCTGAGTTCACCGAGATCGTTGGCGTGGACGTCAGCCCGCGGGCCCTGGAGCGCGCCGAGCGCTCGCTGCACTTCGATCGGATGCCGGATCAGCAGCGAGCCCGGATCACCCTGCGCCAGTCGTCGTTGACCTACGTCGATCAACGGATTGCGGCATACGACGCCATCGTGTTGATGGAAGTGATTGAGCACGTCGATGTCGCCCGGTTGGTGAGTCTGAGCAGTGCGATCTTCGGAGCGGCCCATCCCACTACCGTGCTGGTCACCACCCCTAACCGCGAATACAACGTCGCTTATGAGGGTCTGGCACCCGGCGAATTCCGTCACCGGGACCACCGTTTCGAGTGGACTCGCGCCGAGTTCGCACAGTGGGCGCACGGGGTCTAGCAGCGATGAGCACCCTCACCATTCCCGAACTGTCGTTGGTGCTTTTGATCGGAGCATCCGGGTCTGGCAAATCCACCTTTGCTCAGCAGCACTTTGGGCCCTACGAGGTCATCTCCAGCGACTACTGCCGGGGTTTGGTCAGCAACGACCAGAACGACCAAGCCGCAACCAAGGATGCCTTCGAGGTCTTGGAGTTCATCGCAGGCAAGCGTCTGGCGGCGGGCAAGCTCACGGTGATCGACGCCACCAACGTGCAACGGGAGGCTCGGCGTTCGCTGGTCGCTCTGGCCCGAGCGCACGACGTGTTGCCGGTGGCCATCGTGCTGGATGTGCCCGAGTCGGTCTGTGTCGAGCGCAACGCCGAGCGTGAGGACCGCGACTTCGGCGCACGAGTGGTGCGCCGCCAGCGCGACCAGCTACGACGGTCCCAACGCGGCCTGGCCAAGAAGGCTTACGAGCCGTCCACGTCCTGAGCGGCGTCGAAGAGATCGCGGCGGCGCGGATTGTGCGTGAGCGCCTGCGTAGCGATCTAAGGGATGAGCACGGGCCCTTCGACGTCATCGGCGACATCCACGGGTGCCGCCCCGAGCTTGAGGCTCTGCTTGGCATATGACGAGCGTGCCCGGGTCGGCCGGAGGTGTGTCGGCACCCGTGTTTACGCTGCATCCATGACCGAATCCACGCAGCCCCCCACTGAATCACAGACCTCCGAGCCCGAGACTCTCGGCTCGGCAACCCCGCAAACCGGCGACCAACTCGACAAGGACCCATCGGACTGGGTGACCGGCGACGAGCCTATGACCGCGTCGCAGCGCAGTTATCTCGACACACTGGCCAGTCAAGCGGGCGAGGAAATCTCCGCCGACCTGACGAAGGCTCAAGCCTCAGAGCACATCGAACGACTCCAATCGAAGGGAAACCCGCCGGCCACCGCCTGACCGCCGAGTCACCATGATCGAGCCCACTACGGATGTCGGACCACCTTCGGCGCATGGCGTCGAGGTCGATCAGTTGGTTGCGGGGCAAGGGCCGGCGCTAGTCAGCCCGGCGATCATGAGTCAGTTTTGGGCCGACATATCGTTCGTGCACTGGCGGGTCGAGCCCGAGTTGCTGGTGCCCTTCATGCCGCCGGGTGCGCGGCCAGCAATCCACGACGGCTCTGCCTGGGTGGGGTTGCTTCCCTTCCGTATGCAGCGAGCCGGTTTTGGCCCGGGCCCGGCGGTGCCGTTCTTCGGCACCTTCTGGGAGACCAACGTGCGTCTGTACAGCACCGACGCCATGGGTCGGCCCGGCGTGGTGTTCTTATCGCTGGAGGCCCAGCGGCTGCTGGTCGTGCTCGGGGCTCGGGCTGCCTTCAACGTGCCGTACTACTGGGCTCGCATGACCGGCTGCTCTAGGGCGAGCTCGGCGGGTGCACCGGGAAGCGGCTCTGACGCGGGGGTCGAGGTGAGGTACGAATCGCGACGTCTTCGTCCACTCGGGTTGCGACGCGGTCGGGAGCTCCCGGTCAGCGCACTCACGGTTGAGGTTGGCGCGCCGATCCCTAGCCCCAGTGACACCGAGCTGTTCCTCAGCGCCCGGTTTGGTCTGCATACGCAGATCGCAGGTCGCGGCGTTTGGGTTCCGAACACGCACCGCCCCTGGCCGTTGCGCTCCGCCACGGTGGTGCACCTGAGTGACCAACTGGTAGCCGCAACGGGATTACCGGACCTACCCGCGCTCCGCGAGCCCGACCACGTGATGTTCTCCCGCGGCGTGCACACCCGATTCGGGTTCCCGCAATTCACCTGAGCGGACGCGACTACGGGCTAGGGGGGACCGTCAATCCGGGGAAGGGGTCCATCGGCACTCGGAATGAGGTTCCCAGACGCACGGAAAGGGACAGCAGCCGCAACGTCCCGGTGATCGCGTCTTCGTCGCCCGCGCGGGCCGCCGACCCTGCGATCACGGCTTGCGGCAACGCGGCGAGCAGATCCTTGGCCAACTGCCGACGTTCTTCTTTGGTGGCGACGCCGCTCGGCAGCC
>JBBSVB010000132.1:0-6891 GCA_038233875.1 Actinomycetales bacterium
ACTTGCACCAAACCGCCCAGACGTCCTACTGGCTGGCCGAGTTCACCCGAGGTCTCGGCTTGGCCTCACGTGCGACCGCTGCCGTTGCGGCATACGGCTTCGGGGAGTTGGGGCTGCACCGCCTCGAGCTCTCACACCGGGTGAATCACCCGAAGTCTCGGGCGGTGGCGGTCAGGGCTGGGTTCGTGGGCGAAGGCATCGAGCGCTCGAAGGTGCTCCACGACGGTGAGCGCTTCGATGTCGAGACGCATTCTCGGCTGGCGACCGACCCGGTGCCTGCGATCGAGGCCCTGCTGATTTCGTAGTAGGACCACCTAACCGCAGCAAGCGTTCGCCGGATGTGGCTCTGGGGCGCGACTATCGGCGCACGCTTGCGGGATCAGAGCACGCTGCGGCGTTGGGTAGCTAGAGCCAGCCGCGACGTTGGGCCACCTGGGCGGCCTCCCCGCGAGCAGTGGTGTGGGTTTTGCCGATGGCGCTTGATAAGTAGTTGCGGACCGTGCCGTGCGAGAGGTGCATCCGCGCCGCAATCTCACTCACCGGCACCCCCGTCAGCGCGACCCGCAGCACATCCTGCTCTCGGTCGGTCAACGGGTTGATGCCATCCAACAGCGACTCGGTGGCCAAGGTCGGGTCGATGACGCGTATGCCGGCGTGCACCGACCGCACCGCAGCCGCCAATTCACTGGCCGGGGTGTCTTTGACGACAAATCCGCTCGCCCCCGCATCGACGGCTCGCCGCAAAAAGCCCGGGCGGCCAAACGTGGTCACGATCAACGAACGGACGTCCGGCATCGCCTCGGTGAGTTGCCTGCATACCTCGATGCCGTCCAGGCCCGGCATCTCGACGTCTAGCAGGGCCACGTCGATGGGCTGAGCACGCGCAGCGGCGAGCACCTCGTCGCCGCGGGCGACTTGGGCCACCACCTCCAGGTCGGGCTCTAAGCCGAGCAGCGCGGCCAGCGCCCCACGCACCAACGCTTGGTCGTCGGCGAGCAGCAGGCGGATCACAGTTGCACCTTGAGTGAAGTGCCCTGCCCGCCAGCCGCACCGGCCATCTCGAGCTGGCCGCCCACAGCCTCGACCCGCTCGGTCAATCCACGTATGCCGTTTCCCCCGTCACGCTCGTCACGGCGAGGTCCATGCGCGAGCGGATCGCCCAGGCCGCGACCGTTGTCGGTGACCGAAACGCTCGATGGCCCCAGCGTGACCGTGCAGTGAGTGGCCCGGCTGTGCCGCACGACGTTGGTGACGGCTTCACGCAGCACCCACGCGCAGACCGTGCGGTGCCGAGGATCGACGGTCGCGGTGTCGCCCGTGATGGTGCACTCGATGCCCGCGTCGGCCAGGACCGTCTGGGCTGTCTGCACTTCATCTTCCAGGCGCGCCGAGCGCAGGCCCCCCACCGTGGTGCGGACCTCGGCCAACGCCTGCCGAGTCAGCGTGCGGATCTGAGCCAGCTCGTCTTTGGCGCGGTCGGGGTCAACGTCCATCAACCTCTCGGCCAACTCTGCCTTCACCGTGATGACCGTCAAAGAGTGGCCGAGCACGTCGTGCACGTCCCGCGCCACCCGGTCGCGCTCAGCGGACAAGGTGACCTGAGTGCTGAGGTCTATTTGAGCCCCCTGTTGGCGGTCCAGCGTATTGACCAACTGGGTGCTTACACCCACCAACAACACCACCCCCGGCAAAATCCACAACTCGGGCCCGCCGAGGGCAATCGCCAACCCGGTCAGCACCAGGGAGGCTGCGATGACGATCAGACCGGTCCGGCGAGTGAAGAAGAACGACGAAAAGGCGACCATGAACGGCACTACACCAACTGCCTGCCACTCAATGATCGGCGCCAGGGTTAACCCCAGCGCCCCTAGGACGACGAAGCGGGAGACTCCCAATCGACGGTGCGCCTGCGCATCAAGCGGATGGCCCAACGCGACAAATGCCCGAACATAGACCACGCCGAACGCGAGAATAAGAGCGACGGCGACAATGCGCCATACCCAGCCCGTTGGTTCAGTGAGCGCCGCGACGAGCGGAAAGATCAAGAACACCAGCCAGATTGAGCTCATGACCCATCCGTAGCGCTCCCATGGGTTACGTACGTCCATGGAGGCCACGGTAGCGATATGCATAGGTGGCGACCTAGACCTAAACGTCACCACGGTGGCATGACATCTGTCATGTGGGCAGATGTGTGGTTAGCATTCCCCGGTATGGGTCTACGAATCGCAACCGCAGCCGCTTTTTCAGCGGGAATTCTTGGTTTGAGCGCATGTGGGGGGAGCGACAGCGAGGCGCCCGAGGTCGAGCCAGCGCAGTCGCAGGCGCCGACCGAAGCCGCAGAGCCGGACGCCGCACCTGAAACCGCCGCTGAGCCGGAGACGGACGTGGCACCGGAGACGGACGTGGCACCGGAGACGGACGTGGCACCGGAGACGGCCGCGGAGACCTCCCCTGAGGCCGAAGCGGGAGATTCGCCGTTCGCTGATGCCCTGCTCACCGAAAACGAGTTCCCGCTGGACGGGTTCACTCGGGGAGAGGTGGTTGCCGAGACCGGTGGTGGCGAGGCCGCCGAAGACGAGGCAGCTGGTGCGTTGGATGACCTCACCGCGGGACAAGACCTGTCAGCGGAGTGCGAAAAAGCCCTGCAGTTCACCGATGTGGGGGAGGGCAACGTCGGTGACGGCTCATCGGTTGACTTCACCGGTGCCACCTCCTCGGCGGGCCTGCCGACGTCGGTCAGCATCACGGTTGCGCCTCTCAACGGCGAGTCGCCCCTCGAAGCTCTGTCGAAGGTAAGCAGCGAGTGTGACTCCTTCACTATCGAAGAGGAGGGGCAAAGCATGACGATGAGCTTCGATTCCTTGGATGAGCTCGAAGGCACAGAAATCTCCGTCGAAAGCGCTGGCTTCGAATTCGGCTTCATCATCGGTGGAGAGTCGAACGACGACGTCGTGGTTTTGGCCTTCGGAGTGGGCGTCGACGAGGCCGATGTGGCCGAGGTCGTCGATGTCCAGCTGGAAAAGGTCGAAAGCGCTGGCTAGTTAGTCAACGGTGTTGTCGTTGAACGGCATCATCGGTGCGACCTGCGGGAAGACATAGATGAACAGGACGGCCACGACGGCCGCGAACAGGACCAAAAGCAAGAGGAGCCGCAGCCACAAGGGGCCGGGCAACGACCGCCACAACACGCCATACACCGGCGGTTCACCCGCCCATCTGATCCGGCGGTCCATCGGAGCGCCGCTGCTCGTAGTCGAATGAGTTGAAGGCAATAATGCGTTGTGCGGCACTGAATTTAGGGTGGCAGGCCGTCATCAACATGGAGCGCTCGGTGGCTTCGGCGTCTCGGTCCCCAGGGACGTCGGCAATGACTTCCCTTTGAAGGGAGTCACAATTTCTGTGCGCTCAAAGCGGTAGACAAAGTCATCAACCCACCCAACGTCCTGATCGCACTGTGTACCATCCGCCTATGCGTACGAAGCTCTCGGCAGCAGCCATTATCGGGGTAGGAATCATCGGGTTGAGCGCCTGTGGGGGGAGCGTGGAGCTCGATCAGGCTCAAACCGCCGAGGCCCTCTTGAGCGCCGAGGAGTTCCCGCTGGACGGCTTCACCCGGGGCGAAGTTGAGCAGAGCTCGGGCGACGAGGACGGTGGATCGCTGGCCGATCTCGTCCAGGGTGAGGATGTGCCAGAAAAGTGTCTGACGGCGCTGGAGGCAACCAACTTCGACGACAGCAACTTTGCGGCCCAGTCCAACGTCGAGTTCACCGGCGGCGACGCGTCAACGCAAATCCCTGTGGCAGTGGACATCAACGTCGCTACCCTCAGCGGGGACGACTCGCCCCTGACCGCCTTGGCTGCAGTCAGCAAGGAGTGCGACACGCTGAGCATGGACGACGAGGGCGCAAGCATGACGATGACGTTCTCCCCGCTGGAGGAGCTCGAGGGCACCAAGATGTCGATCAAAGTGGCTGAGATCGACCTCGAGGCGGTCGTCGGCGGTGAGGCAAGCGGCAAGCTGATGGTGGCCGCCTTCTCGACCGGCGTGGACGAGGCGGATGTGGTGAAGGTCATCGAGGCTCAGATGACGAAGGTCAAGGACGCGGGCTAGGTGCCGTAGCGCGACGGACGGATTGGACACTTCCCGGTCGGTCAGTTCCAAACTTCGACCCCTAAGGTATGGCGCATGGCACGTCCTCATTTCGCTTCCGTGCTGGAGGACGCTGTCTTCAACAACGTTGAGGCGGTTTTGCGCGCCCGTGGCTGGCAAGAGCGCCTGATCGGCTATACGGGATACGGGAATTCTGGCAGCGTGCGCGTCCTCGGACGGGTTCTACTCAGTAAAGGATCCCCAGAGGGGGACACCGATTTCGCGGAGTCGTGCCCAGCCGACGAGCCCATCAACGGCGACCCAGCGCAGGCGCAGTCGCGTCAGGAGATCGAAGAGGCCCAGCGTGCGCGCCGAGGGTGGCGTTCGTTCGTCACCGCGCCGGCCACGAACACGGCGGTGCGGATTGAGATCGGCGAGGCGTCCATCGTAGTGCGCACGGACCGCAGCGGCTACATCGATACAATGGTGCCCGGTCACGGCCTGCAGCCGGGCTGGCATCACGCGGTGCTCAGCGCTATCAACGGCGACACTATCGAGGCGAGTTGCCACATTGTTGATTCGGCGGTGAGCCTCGGGGTGATCAGCGACATCGACGACACCGTTATGGTGACTTTTTTGCCGCGGCCGTTGATCGCGGCCTGGAACACCTTCGTCCGCTCCGAGCAGCGCCGCGAAGAAGTGCCCGGGATGGCCGCGATGTATCGCTCGTTCCTCTCCGAAGCCCCGGGCACTCCAATCTTCTACGTGTCCACCGGCGCCTGGAACACCGCACCGACGTTGACCCGCTTCCTTCGGCGCAACAACTTCCCGACGGGTCCGTTGCTGCTGACCGACTGGGGCCCCACCAACACGGGGTGGTTCCGCAGTGGACAACTGCACAAGAGCAGCCAGTTCGATCGGCTGGCCACCGAGTTTCCCAACTGCCGCTGGATTCTGGTCGGGGACGACGGCCAACACGACCCTGCCTTGTATGGCGACTTCGCCCGTGCCCATCCCGATTCCGTTGAGGTCATTGCGATCCGGCAGTTGACCCCGGCTCAGCAGGTGCTATCCCACGGGTTGCCGATTGCCACGGACGAGTTGCTGCCGGGCCGGCTGAAGACACCGGTGCCGATGCTTAGGGCTGCGGAAGGCTTCACGCTGCATACGCTGGTGCAAAGTGCGCGACAGCGGATGGGGCGGCTCAAGCAGTCCTCGTGGGTGCCGTCCACGCCAGGTTAGGAGAGCCGATGCCGGAGTTGCCTGAGGTCCATGCCCTCGCCGAATTTTTGACGCAGCGTGCCGTCGGGCGGGTCGTCACCGACGTCGAGTTGGGGTCCATTGCAGTGCTCAAGACGTTCGATCCGACACCGGATGCGTTGCTGGGCAGCCCGATTGATGGGGTGACGCGGCACGGGAAGTTCATCGACATCGACATCGACGGGACGCATCTGGTCTTCCATTTGGCTCGCGCCGGGTGGCTGCGCTGGTCCGAGACGTTGTCGACCAAGCGGGTGAACCCTGGCCGCTCACCGATTGCCCTGCGCGTGCGCCTCGACGACGGATCCGGATTTGACCTGACTGAAGCGGGCACGCGCAAGGGCCTGGCGGCATACCTCGTCACCGATCCTCAACTGGTGCCGGGTGTGGCGGCGCTGGGTCCTGATCCGTTGTCTGCGTCGTTTAGTCGTGAGGACTTTGGGGCGATCGTGGCGGGCAAGCGGTCACAGATCAAGGGCCTGCTGCGGGACCAAAAAGTGCTGGCCGGCGTGGGCAATGCCTACTCCGACGAGATCCTGCACGTGGCCAAGCTGTCGCCCTTTGCGTTGGCGAGTTCGCTGACTGAAGCGCAGGTTGATGGACTGTTTGAAGCGATGCGCTCCACATTGACCGGGGCCATCGAGGCGGCCAGCGGCAAGCCCGCCGCGGAGCTCAAAGACGCCAAGCGCTCAGGTATGCGGGTGCATGGCAAGGCGGGCGAGGAGTGCCCGGCGTGTGGGGACGTCGTGCGCGAAGTGAAATTCGCCGACACGTCGTTGCAATATTGCGCAACCTGTCAGACCAAAGGAAAGCCGTTGGCCGATCGCGGGATGTCGCGCTTGTTGAAGTAGGAACCTCGTCCTCTTGCGCTGTCTCGCGTCTCTGCCAAACTGGGGAGATGAGTGAATCAACCGACCTCCCGACCGTTACTGTCTCTGAACTTGAAGAGGGCACAACGTTGCTCGACGTTCGCAACCGCGATGAGTTTGCGGCTGGGCACGCCCCTGGCGCGATTGTCTCCCCGCTCGACGACCTGCCTACATCGCTGGGCAACATCAAAATCGACGATCGCGTAGCGGTGATCTGTCGCAGTGGTGGCCGTTCGTCACGTGCGGTGGCGTTTTTGCGTGAGCAGGGCTATGACGCGGTCAACGTCGAGGGCGGCATGAAGGCCTGGGCCGAAGCGGGCAAGCCGATGGAGTCGAGCAACGACAAGGACCCCGAGGTCATCTGACCTTTCGCTGCGGCGCGGGCGGGATGGGCTTTCCTGCCACCACGTCTGTGATGGGTATGTCGATCGGGCCAGTTTTGGTCTCGACGCGTAGGTGCGTTTCGGTGCGCTGAGTGAGGATGCCCAGCGCATCGGTAGCGCGCTGGCCGTCCTCAATGAGATAGCGCACCACCACTCGCGTTCCCGTTGCGACACCGTCTAAACCCATGAGTTCAGTGTCTCGCACCACGACACGCCTAACGCTCTATCGGGATGTCTGCGGAGAACTGTAGATATCTGCATACTCTTTGATCGTGGATCCGATCAC
>JBBSVB010000133.1:0-6857 GCA_038233875.1 Actinomycetales bacterium
CAGTTTCGGCAGAGCTTTGCCAAGCACAGGAATATCGAACAGCGTCGACTTCGCCAGGAACATCGGCGGGTAGCCGTGGTCGACCAGGAAGTGCCCGGTGGTGAAGGGATCGAGCTCGGAGAGGTGATTGACCGCCACGAAGAACCCACCACTGGTCGGCAGATGCTCTGCCCCCTGCCAATCTTGCGAGGTCAACAGCACCAAGGGTGATCGGATCACGGCGACCGCCCATTTATAGGGGCGGGGTGCTGGGGTCCGATACGACTGACGCTTCACGCCCGCCATCTTGTCATTGCGGCGCACCCGATGGGCCAAGATGGCTGCGTGTCCGGTGATCGAGCGTGGCAGCTGGTGGTGCCGATTAAGCGCGCCGAGCGGGGCAAGTCTCGTCTTGTTCCGCCCCCTGGTGTCGCCCGCTCGCACCTAGCCCGAGCGATGGCCTGCGATGCGCTATCGGTTGCCGCCCAGGTGCTCGGCGGCCGGGCGGTGCTGGTGGTGACCTCCGATGAGCCCATGCGTGGATATGCAGAATCGCTGGGCATGTCAACCATCGCGGACCCCGGGGGCGGGCTGAATCATGCGGTCACTGCGGGGTTTAATGCGGCTGCGGGGTCAGGTGACGCTGCGGGATTGGTTGCAGCACCGGTGCCAGCACTGGCGGTCCTGCTGCCTGACCTCCCCGCCCTCAAGGCCAGCGAGTTGGAGAACGCGCTCGCCCTGTGTCGCGCCTGCCCGGTGGCCATGGTCGCAGACCACAGCAACACGGGGACATGCCTGCTGACGAGCACACACGGCCCCGTGCTGCCGTGCTTTGGGTCTCGGTCTGCGGACCGACACCAGGAGGTGTTGGGTGCTGTCCCCCTCCCGGTAGTGGCGCCGGGGCTGCGTCAGGACGTCGACACCGCAGACGACTTGGAGCGTGCTCTCGCCTTAGGACTTGGCCCGTTCACCAGCGCCTTGCTCCGTCGATGAGCACCGGTGGTGGTCTTAGGCTGTGACGATGCAAGCAACGGTGCATCGCTTTGACCCCGACACCCGCTCCGGGGAGGTCATCCGCGACGACGGAACGGTGCTGGCCTTCGCGGCTTCCGTCTTTGATGCCAGCGGCTTGCGCCACCTGCGTGTCGGTCAGCGCCTTAGTCTCGACATTGACTTAAGTGCCCAAGCCGACGCCGAGGGCGAGGCGAGTTCACGTGCGACCCGAATATGGATTGTTGGCATCGGCGATGGCGAACCCATTATTTAACTGGCCACGCTTTACTTTATCGTTGCCTTACTAGGAGATGCTTTCCTAGGAGATTGCTTTCTTGACCAGAACTTGACCCACCAGGTCGAAAAGCAGGGATTTCTCAACCCGAAACATTACCCATTCTTAGGTCTCGGAATCTACGCTGCGTCACCCTCTGCGCCATTGCCCACTCGCACCCCGGCCAAGCCACTGTGTGGCAACGCAGACGGATCAGTCACCACACGCTTGAAGTAGGTACCGGGACGGAACCTGGGTGCGCTGGTGGCATTGATCGGCACGGGAGCTCCGGTGCGCGGGTTGCGACCTGTGCGGGGGGCGCGGTCAATGCGCTCGAAGGTGCCGAAGCCGGTAATACCCACACTTCCACCGTCAGCGACCTCGCGCAGGATAGCGTCGACGATGACTTCAATAGCCGTCGTGGCTTCCTGCCGACCTCCCAGTTCTTGCGCAATTTTCTCAATGAGGTCTGCTTTGTTCATGATGCCCTTTCTTGTGTGGACACGTACCCTTCGCGGCGTGAGGGCGTTACACAGAATGTCCGAAAGCAAGATTAGGCTCTGTTTAACAAATAGTCTACTTAATAGGTCGCCAGTTCTTTTACCGCACATGCAAAACGGCCCCCGATCAATGATCGGGGGCCGTTTCACCTCTTGTAGCCCCGACGGGATTCGAACCCGCGCTACCGCCTTGAGAGGGCGGCGTGCTAGGCCGCTACACAACGGGGCCAGGGTGTTGGTCAACGTCAACCAAACGCGCAAGATAGGGGCAACATCGCCGCTACTTCGCGCTGGGGTACCAGGACTCGAACCTAGACTAACTGAACCAGAATCAGTCGTGCTGCCAATTACACCATACCCCATAGGTTTACACCGGCGTTGAGCGCTCCGGTGGACCGAGGAGGAACGATACCGCCCCGTGCGGGAGCGCCCAAATCGCCTCTCCTCCTCCGTGCTTCTATGCCTGCGGCGACCCCACCAGAGCGAGCAACTGATGTAGCCGCTGCATGGTCGACGCCTTGCCCAAGATCTCCATGGACTCAAAAAGCGGAGGGGAAACCCGTTGCCCCGAGACCGCGGTCCGCAGTGGCCCAAAAGCGAGTCGGGGCTTGATCGCCAAGTCGTCCACGATCGCTTCGCGGAGCACCTGCTCGATGGCTTCGCTTCGCCAGGCTACGCTTTCGCCCATCGGCTCCCCTACGGTTCCGGACAGGGGCTCTAAAGCCGTCAAAGCAGCCTCTAAAACCTGCGCCGCAGAGTCTTTGAGTTGACCGAAGGCATCGGGGGCAATCGACAAGTCGGCGTCGGGGGTGAAGAACGGCACCACCATCGGCGCGGCCTCGGCCAGCACTTGGACTCGGGTCTGCACCAGCGGCGCGATCTTCATCAGGACGGCCGCCTCCGCACTAGTTGCGGGCTTAGGCATCGCGGCGCAATCCTGCATCGCGGGCAGCAGGCGTGACGCGAAATCGGCTGGCTCCAGGGACCGGATGTGCTCGGCATTGATCGCTTCGGCTTTGGTCTGGTCCCAGCGCGCGGGGTTGGGGTTGACCTGCTGAATGTCAAAGGCCTCAACCAGCTCTGCGGGGGTGAAGACGTCCCGGTCGCCGCCGATAGCCCAGCCCAGCAGTGCCAGGTAGTTGATCATGCCCTCGGGCAAGAAACCTCGCTCGCGGTGCAAGAAGAGATTGGACGCAGGGTCGCGCTTCGACAGTTTCCGGTTGCCCTCGCCCAGCACCAGCGGCAGATGGCCGAAGGTCGGGACCGCTGCGGCCTCGCCGATGGCGATCAAGGCGCGATAGAGAGCGATCTGGCGGGGAGTCGACGACAGCAAATCTTCGCCCCTGATGACGTGGGTGATACCCATCGCTGCATCGTCGACCGGGTTGACCAAGGTGTAGAGCGGCTTTCCCCCGGTGCGCATGATGACAAAGTCCGGCACGATGCCGGCGGCAAAGGTGACTTCGCCACGCACGAGATCACCGAAGGTGATGTCCTCGTCCGGCATACGCAACCGCAGCACGGGCTCACGGCCTTCGGCGCGGTATGCGGCGCGCTGCTCAGCGCTGAGGTCGCGGTCGTAGTTGTCGTAGCCCAGCTTGGGGTCTCGCCCTGCCGCGAGGTGACGCTCTTCGACTTCCGCAGGCGTAGCGAACGACTCATACGCGTAGCCCGCGTCCAACAGATCGGCGGCGACGCGGCGGTGGCTCTCGGCACGCTCGCTCTGCCGGTAGGGGCCGAACGGGCCGCCCACCCCGGGACCCTCGTCGTAGTCCAGACCCAACCAACCGAGCGCATCGATCAACTCGTCGAAGGAGGTTTGAGAGTCGCGGCTCGCGTCGGTGTCTTCGATCCGGAAGACAAAGGTGCCCCCGTGGTGGCGCGCAAAAGCCCAGTTGAACAGCGCCGTGCGGGCCATCCCGACGTGCGGGGTGCCGGTCGGTGAGGGCGCGAACCGAACGCGGACGTCGGCACCCACGATGGGCTGGGATTCGGAGGCGGGTGCAGGTGCGGAGTGGGTCGTCATGGTGCGAATCAGACTAGATGATCACTCGTCCATCAAGGCCAGCGTGATGCCTTCCTGTAGCCACGAGAGGAAGTCGTAGTACGCCATCTGTTGGATTCTGGTCGGGTCGAGGTCTTCGCTCGCCACTCCACCGCGCGCCGCCTCCCTCAGCTCGTCGTGCAGCGCGCTCGAATCCTCGTCAGTTCGCAATTCGAGGCGCTCCCCCAACACCAGTCGCACGTCGGTCAAGGCGATGGCTACCGCTTGGGCTTGCGCGTCGTCCAGGGTGATCTTCGTTCCGTCACCGGCCTCGAGAGCCGCAATGGCGACGTCGAGGTTGCGCGTTTTGCGTTGCCGCAGCGAGTTCTCGGTCAGCGCCCTGAACTCTGCCGCTTGTTCTTTGTCACTGCGATGCGCCGAAGGCAGCAGCCGAAGCAACGCCGGATCTTCAGGCTCTTGCGGTGCGGCGTCGGACTCCCCCATCCCGGCGATGAGATCCATCAACGGGTCGCCGGTCTCGGCATGGGTGGGTGCCACGAAGTCTCGGGTCTGGCGCAGCAACTGCACGACGACGTCAACTTCACCGGCGTCCATCCGCCCGACGATGCGGCCCTTCTTGCGCACGAACGCCTTCGCCATCTAGTCGTCCTTCTGGAACGTTGCCCACAGGCCGTACCCGTGCATGGCCTCGGTGTCGGCCTCCATCTTTTCCCGCGCTCCGGTCGAGACCACCGCTCGGCCTTGCTCATGCACGTCGCGCATGAGCGTTTCGGCCTTGCTCCTTGGGTAACCGAAGTGGTTTTGCAACACCCACGTCACGTAGGACATCAGGTTGACCGGGTCGTTCCATACCAGCGTCACCCACGGCGTGTCCGCTTCTGGGCGTTCCAGAACGGCGACGTCGCTACGACGGTCAGGCGTGACCTCAGGGCCGCCGGGCGGCTGAGATGAGTGGGGTGCAAAGTCTGACACGGCCACCACTCTAAAGTGCCTGACATGACTGCACCCAGTTCTGCGTTGCTGACCGACCACTACGAATTGACGATGCTGCAGGCCGCGCTGGCCACTGGGCACGCCACGCGTCCGTGTGTGTTCGAAGCGTTCGCTCGCCGGCTCCCGTCCGGTCGCCGCTACGGGGTGCTAGCTGGCACGGGGCGCATCTTGGAGTCGCTGGAGCACTTCCGTTTCGCTGAGGACGAGATCGAGTTCTTGGCGCAGACAGATGTGGTCAATCAGCAGACGTTGGATTACCTGGCGTCCTACCGCTTCAACGGCAACATCTGGGGGTATGCCGAAGGTGAGTGTTACTTCCCAGGCTCACCACTGATGGCGGTCGAGGCGACGTTTGCCGAGGGAGTCATCCTCGAAACAATGATCCTGTCGATCCTCAACTACGACTCGGCCGTGGCTTCTGCCGCGTCGCGGATGGCTTCGGCTGCCGAGGGCCGGCCCTGTGTGGAGATGGGTTCGCGGCGCACTCACGAGCAATCGGCCGTGGCGGCTGCCCGGGCGGCATACATCGCGGGGTTCACCAGCACGTCGAACCTCGAAGCCGGGCGACGTCACGGCGTGCCGACCCTCGGCACGGCCGCACACTCCTTCACGTTGTTGCACGACGACGAGCGGGCCGCGTTTGTTTCACAGCTGACTAGTCTTGGGACCGACACGACGCTACTGGTGGACACCTACGACATCCCGGCCGGGGTGAACCTGGCAGTTGAGTTGGCTGGGACGTCGCTCGGGGCGGTGCGCCTGGACTCCGGCGACCTAGTCTCCGGTGCTCGCGAGGTCCGCAAGCAACTCGACGATTTGGGTGCGACGGGGACGCGCATAGTGGTGACCTCGGACCTCGACGAGTACGCGATCGCCGCGCTGCAGGCAGCGCCGGTGGACGTCTACGGGGTCGGCACCAAGGTGGTGACCGGGTCCGGGGCACCGGCGGCGGGCATGGTCTACAAGCTGGTGGCCCGAGCCAACGATGCCGGGCAGATGGAGGACGTCGCCAAGATCAGCAAAGACAAGAAGTCTGTCGGTGGACGGAAGTACGCGTTGCGCCGACGCAACAGCACGGGGGTGGCCCAAGAAGAGGTGATCGGCATAGGGCAAGTCCCGGTCGACGATGGCGACGACCGGGACTTGTTGGTGCAGTTGGTGCGCGGCGGTCAGGTGACTGTACCTACGGACGCTCACACGGCGCGTGAGCGTCACGCAGCGTCACTAGCCGAGCTGCCTACGCGAGCCTTGCGGATGTCGGAGGGTGACCCCGCCCTTCCGACCATCTACCTGGACTAGCAGGGCCTGGGCACAGCCTGGCCTGGCCTCGACCCTGCATCGCGAAGGCCTTTCGTTAGGGTTCTCGACATGACGAAGGCACTGGTAATCGTGGACGTTCAGTACGACTTCTGCGAAGGAGGGTCGCTACCAGTCACGGGCGGGATCGACGTTGCGCGCAAGATCAGCGAGCACGTAGCAACCCACTACGACGAGTATGCCGTGATTGCCGCCACCGCCGACTGGCACATCGACCCGGGCGCTCACTTCTCGCCCGACCCAGATTTCCGCGATTCATGGCCGGTCCATTGCGAAGTTGGCACGCAGGGGTCGCACTTCCGCCCCGAGCTCGAGGGTGCGTTGGAGCACGTCCGAGCAATCTTCCGCAAAGGTGAGTATGTCGCGGCCTACAGCGGTTTCGAAGGTAGCGCCGAAGTCAACGGCGAGACGGTGCAACTGGCCGCGTGGCTCCGGGACCAGAACGTCGAGGAAGTCCATGTTGTGGGACTCGCGACCGACTATTGCGTCAAGGCAACGGCACTCGACGCCGCCCGCGAGGGCTTCACGACCAGTGTGCTGCTCGACCTCACGGCCGGTGTGGGTGCCGAAAGCACCGCGCTGGCCTTCGAGCTTCTCAGCGATGAAGGCGTCGCGCTCGTCTAGCTCTTACGCACCACGTTGGTCTTGGCGACCTTGTCGTTGAGCGACTGCTTCTGCGCGTCCCACAGCGGCCATCGACCGTTCACGATCTGGAACAGCGAGCCCACCAAACCAATCGTGGGGACTGCCCCCAGCAACGACGGCCCATACCAAACCAAGCCTCGAACGCTGCTCG
>JBBSVB010000134.1:0-6763 GCA_038233875.1 Actinomycetales bacterium
GAGTGGGTGCCCAGTCTCAACGTGAACTTCGCGCTGCAAGCAGACGGCATCGGCGTGGTCTTTACGTTCATTGCACTGCTCATCGGGGCGGTGGTGTTCGTCTACTCGGCGCGATACCTCGAAGACGGTCGCAACACGAGTTTCTACCTGACGATGTGCGCGTTCACGCTGTCCATGGTGGGCCTGGTGCTAGCAGATGACTTGATCTTGCTCTTCGTATCCTGGGAGTTGACCTCTCTCGCGTCCTTCTTACTGATCGCTCGATCGGGGTATGGCGGCGAGTTGGCTTCGCTACGCACGCTCCTGATCACCTTTCTCGGCGGTCTGTCCCTGCTGGCCGCAGTGGTTTCGATCATCGCCAAGACGGACACCACCTCGGTCACCGAGGCCCTCGCCAGCCCGATCTGGAAAGAGGATGCGGGTTTCACCACGTCCATGGCGATCTTGGTGCTGCTAGCCGCGTTCACGAAGTCCGCGCAGTTCCCGTTCCACGTGTGGCTTCCCGACGCGATGGCCGCGGCAACCCCCGTCAGCGCCTACCTACACGCCGCAGCGGTCGTGAAGGCCGGCATTTTCCTGTTGTTACGGTTCAGCCCCGCGTTTCACGAGACGCTGACGTGGAACTACGTGCTGATCTTCGTGGGTCTCTTTACCGGTGCCATGGGGGCATGGTTCGCGGCGCAAAAGACCGACCTCAAGAAGTTAATGGCCTACTCCACGGTCAGCCAGTTGGGGCTCATCGTGGCCACCATTGGGATCGGCACGGAAGAGGCCATTGCTGCCGCAACACTGCATACGATCGCGCACGCCCTGTTTAAGTCCGGCTTGTTCATGATGGTGGGCGTCATAGACCACGCCGCCCACACTCGCGATATGCGGCGGCTGCCACAGTTGTGGAAGAAGATGCCTTGGTCGTTCAGCGCAGTGGTCCTGGGTTGCGCGTCGATGGCTGGCATCCCGCCCATGCTCGGGTTTATCTCCAAGGAAGCAATCCTCGTCTCCGCTCAGGAGGCGCCCGGCCCCGAATTCGTGGGCTGGCTAGCCCTCTTAGGCGTCTCCGGGGGAGCGATCCTGACATTTGCCTACTGCGCCAAGATCGTGTTCGGCGGCTTCGTTGACGGCACCCGCACCGACGTCGCCGTTCACGAAGCATCGCCCTCCCTGCTCATCCCGGCAGCCCTGCCGATCTTTGTTGGGTTGACGCTGGCCTTCTTCGCTGGCGTGCTGAACACCCCCGTCCAGCGCGCGGTTGAAGCCGCTTTGCCCGCCGGGGAGGTAGAGCATGAAGTCCATTTCTACCTGTGGCATGGCTTCGTTCTCGAGCTGTGGATCACGCTCGGCATCATCGCCGTCGGGGTGGTCATCATCATGAACCGCACGAAGTTGCGGGCCTTTATCGAGCACGACAGTTTCGACGTGGACGGCGCATGGGTCATCGGGCGGGTCTCGAAAGGTCTGCGCCGCTTCGGCACCAAGCTTGCGCTTTTGGTCGCGGCCAACAATCCCACCCGTCACGTCGCGGCACAATTTGCCGTCCTCGGGGTGGTGCTCATCGGCGGGTCCATCGCGGTGCTCAGCTCCGTCGACCTCGAGCCGCAGATAGCCGACCTTACTCAACCCATCGACGCGGTGGTGCTGATCGTGGTCATCGGTGGCGTCATCGGTGCCACCATGTCGGACTCTCGATTGTCCGCCACCGTGAGTTTGTCTGCCGTCGGTATCGCCGTGACCGTCCAAATCTTCTCGCTCGGCGCCCCAGACGTGGGGTTAACACAGTTGCTCGTCGAAGCCCTGACCGTACTGATGATCATGCTCGTCTTGCAGAAGTTGCCGCTGACCTTCGGCCGTGGCCCCCGCTACGGCAATACAGCGGCAGCGGCCCTAGCCATCGTGACCGGCACTGCTGTCGGCTTCGCCGTGTGGGTCCTCGCCGGTCGCCGTGAGTTGCCCCCAGTGGCGGACTACTACCTCAACGAGGCGCCGATCGAGAGCGGCGGCGACAACATCGTGAACACGATCCTCGTCGAGTTCCGCGCGCTGGACACCTTGGGCGAGTTGACCGTGCTGGGTATGGCGGGGGTAGCCCTGGTCGCTGTGCTATCGACCGTGCCTGATCGCTATCTGGACCCCGAGCCCAGCACCGACAAGAACTACGTCCCAGCCCCGGAGTTGCCGCTGCGCGACGAAGGGTCAACGGCCGATCGGGCGATGTTGGAGGCTTGGGGCAACGCCATACCGCTGCAGTTGTTGATCCGCCTCACCATCCCGCTGCTGGCGGTCATCTCAGCCATCTTGTTCTGGCGAGGACACAATGCCCCCGGTGGCGGGTTCATCGCTGCCTTGCTGGGATCGGCCATCGTCGCCCTCATCTACCTGGCCGCAGCCAAAGACCATCCCGTCGGTGCCCCGAAGGCCCCGATCTATCTGATCGCCATCGGTATCGCACTCGCGTTGGCGACCGGCATCTGGGGCCTGGTGGACAAGGGGTCGTTCCTCCAGCCCATCAACGGCTACTTTCTGGGCCAGAAGCTGACCTCGGCGCTGGTCTTCGACCTTGGCGTGTACGCCGCCGTCCTCGGCCTGGTCATGGCCGCGTTCAACCTGCTCGGGGCCTCTGAAGGCACCGAAGAGGGTACCCGCGAGCGCGCCGACCAAGCCGTCGAAGGTGAAGTGCCCGGACCGATGAACTCTGTCCGAGGCGAACACCCTGACGATGTAGGGCAGGCTCCCACTAAGTTGATGCGGCCGACTCGGAAGACAAACTTCTTGGCCACCGGCACGGTGCCGCGGCAAGACTCCCCGACTGGGAAACCCGGCAAGGGGAAGAAGAAATGATCCTGCCCATCACTATTGGCGTACTGGTCGCGGGCGGGGTGTACCTTGCGCTGCAACGGGGCATGGTGCGGATCATCTTCGGCATGGCCCTGCTCAGTCACGCGGCAAACCTGCTGCTGCTCACGATCGGCGTCAGCGCCTATCGCGGCGAGCCGCTAGCCAATCGCACGGCAGTCGACGTTGCTGCTGATCCGCTTCCCCAAGCATTCGTGCTGACGGCCATCGTTATCACCTTGGCCGTGACGATCTTTATGCTGACCCTGGCGGTGATCGGGCACAACGACGACACCAAGCGGATGCCTGCGACCGGGGAGTTTCACGACCGATGAACTCTGAATACCTGTCGCTGTTCGTGGTGGTGCCGCTGGTGGCAGCAGCACTACTGATCGCCGTGCGGCGACCAGGGCTCGACCGCGCTCTGATGATCGGCATACCTGCTGGTATGACGCTGGCCGGGATATCCCTGCTCATCGAGCACCAGAGCACGCCGGTGCTCGCGCACAATGTCGGGCAGTTCCCGGGAGGGGTTTCGATTCCGCTGGTCTCGGACACCTTCAGCGCTCTGATGATTACCGTCACGTCGTTGACCACCACCGTGACCATGGTTTTCCTCACGCAAACGGGTGAGGACCGCTTCCGATTCTTGCCACCACTCGCGCTCATGCTGGCTGCTGGGGTCAACGGCGCTTTGCTGACCGGGGATCTCTTCAACCTCTTCGTCTTCGTCGAGGTCATGCTCCTACCTTCGTATGCGCTGATTTCGATCACCGGCACCTGGCGTCGACTGGGCATCGGTCGCTTGTTCGTAGTGGTCAATTTGCTGACCAGCACGATCCTGCTGATCGGTGTGGGGTTGGTCTACGCTGCGGCGGGCACCGTCAATATGGCCGAATTGGCCGGTGCCGCGAGTCGCGACCCCCGCGTTGGCTTCGCAGTTGCGGTCGTCCTGCTGGCACTGGCGATTAAGGCTGGCGTTGCACCGATCCACGGATGGCTGCCGCGGACCTACCCCTCCACCTCGGCCGGCGTCATGGCCCTGTTCTCGGCGGTGCACACCAAGGTGGCGTTGTACGGGATCTACCGCATCTACTCCACGACCTATGGCGGCGAGGCGGCCTGGGCACCGGTCCTGGCCTTTGCCGTGGCCCTGACCATCATCGTCGGTTCCTACAGCACCTTCGGTGAACACATCATGCGTCGGGCCCTGTCCTGGCAGATGGTCGCGGGTGTCGGTCACATCCTGCTCGGCCTCGCGATTTTCACGCAGTTCTCGTTGGCCGCTGGCATCTTCTACATGATTCACCACATCATCACGATGGCTGCGTTGCTCCTGACCTCCGGTGCCATCGAGCAGGCCTACGGTAGTGGCAGATACGAGCGCCTGGCTGGTCTCGCCAGACGTGATCCCTGGATCGCAGTCATCTACGCCTTCGCTCTTCTGTCGCTCGTCGGTTTACCGCCCTCGACAGGTTTTTTTGCCAAGATCGGTCTCCTGCAAGCTGCGGCAGGTGCTGGCGGCTGGGAGGCGTGGTTCTACATCACAGTGGTCTGCGTGGCCGCCGTCGGCACGCTGTTTGCGATGCAGCGCCTGTGGTCTGGTGTGTTCTGGGGTCCGTCAATGGAGAACTACCGTCCGCAGGACCCCAACGGTGGCCGAGGCAAGCGAGTGCCACTGCCCAAGGATCTGAAGGTGCGCTGGAATCTCGCTGCACCCGGCGCGTTCCTGGTGGGTCTGCAGTTGACCTTCTTCGTCTTCGCTGGCGTGCTGATACCGATAGCCCAGCGCGCCGCCGAGAATCTGACCAACCTTGAGCCCTACGTGACGGCGGTGCTCGGATGAGACTCCACCCCCTGTCCACCCTCAGGTATGCGGGCTTCATCGCCTGGGAGGTCCTAGCCGGGACCGTCACGGTTGCCGTCGACGCTTTCACCCCCGGCAAAGGGGCGACCCCGATGATCGTGGAGTTTCCGTTGCGCTGCGACACGGATGTCGAGATCACGATCATGGCCTCGTCCATCACCATCACTCCCGGCACGATCACGCTAGGGATCGCGCCGGCGTTGGCCCACGCGCCAGCCAGTCTCTTCGTCCACTCGATGTACTCCTCGAATCGTCAAGAACTGCTCGATGGCTTGGCCCACATGGAGGCCAAGCTTTTGAAGGCGACCCGCGGTGAAGCGTCCTCTAGCGGTGCCAAGACAAAGAGGTCCACATGACCTTCATCGTGGTGACCACTGTCGTCATCTTGACCATCGCCGCTCTGTGTGGGATCGCGCGTCTGGTGACGGCCACGGATGAGGCAACCTCAGCCGCGGTCAGCGACCTGATCTACTTCTGCGCCATCTCAGTCTTCATCGCGAGCGCCATGGTGCGTGAGACGGCCGTGCTCTTCGACGTTGCTTCAGTCTCGGCATTGTTCGGCATTTTGGCGACCGTCGCGCTCGCTCGGATCCTCACTAGGGGGCGTCGCTGATGCATCCAGCCATGACCATCATCGTGGGCATTCTCGCCATCGGTGGCGCGCTATGTGTGCTCATCAGCGCCGTGGCCATGCTGCGCGTCTCAGATGCCCTCAGCCGAATCAACGTGTTGAGCCCCGCAACCGGCCTCGGTGTCCCGGCCATCGTCCTGGCCGCATACCTCAATCACGTCAATGAAGTCGGCATGGATTGGATCGACCTCATCAAGGCAGCGGTCGCTATCGCCGGGTTCATCATCATGTCGTCGGTCGCCAGCAACACGTTGGGGCGTGCTACGTACCGCTCGGGTGCCCCGATTGACCCTGACACCATCCCGAACGAGCTCGCCGTGGGCCACCCTGAGCGCCTGCCCCAGCGCGCATCCAGCAAGACCCGCAAGAAGCGCCGCTAGCTCATGCCTTCCGACTAAGCGGCCTCCGCCCAGACCTCCTTAGACGGAGTCCGTGGAGTGCAGCGCCGCCATCTCTGCCTCCATCACCATCTCCTCGTCCGCGTCCAAGCGGACGTGGGCCAGCAGCGCAAAGACGGCCCGCAAGGCTGCGGCGGCGCGCTCGCCCCACGACGAGAGATAACTGAACTGCCACCACCACAGCGCCTCGGTGACGGCACCACGGTCGAAATGGATGAGCCCATGGGCCAGGTCAGCCGCTACTGCAGTCAGGTCGTTGGAGATATCGCCGCGCCCCACGTCCGCGGAGAGCACCGGGTCGGCCACCTCTACGTAGGTGTCAACGCCGGCGAGGAGCACGCCCAGGGCCTCCCGAATCGCGTCGAGGTCGGGGTCCGGCCCAGCGTCAGGCTCAAACCGTTCCTTGGGCACGATGTCGACCATCGCGCCGAGGCGGGCCCCCGCCACCTGGATCTGGGCGAGCGCCAGCAGCAAAATGGGCAGCGCCTGCTCCCCTGCCTTCGAATCACTCAGCCCGCGCAACGCAAGAAGGTAGGTGCGCGCCTCCCCTGCGGTGTCTTGGGCCAGCGCCAGCAGCTCGCTGTCGAGGTCTGCGGCTGAGCCCGTCTGTGCTGGGGTGTCGGTCATAGCGCCAGTCTGTCGCACCAGCGCGGCGCGCGCCTAGGGGCTTCAGGTTTCGCGCAGGAGCACGGCACCGCCAGCGCTCATGCGGCCCGGCGAGACGGGCAACATCAGGCCTCGATAAGCCTGCGGCCTTCAAACGCACGCCCCAGGGTGACCTCGTCTGCATACTCCAGGTCCCCGCCGACCGGAAGCCCTGAGGCCAAGCGACTAATCTGCACCTCTATGGACCGCAGCAACCGGGCGAGGTAGGTGGCTGTGGCTTCGCCTTCGAGGTTGGGGTCGGTGGCGATGATGACCTCAGTGACGGTGCCGTCGGCGAGGCGAGTGAGCAACTCTTTGATGCGCAGATCGTCCGGCCCCACGCCGCCCATTGGATTGATTGCACCGCCCAGCACGTGATAGCGGCCGCTGAAC
>JBBSVB010000135.1:0-6758 GCA_038233875.1 Actinomycetales bacterium
GCCGCGTTCATCATCCACACCACCCCCGCACTGGCGGCGCCGTTGCCTGCGGTGTGCGTGCTCGGCATTGACGAGATTCGGCGCGGGAAACCGCAGTGGGCGCAAGACCCGGACACCGGAAGATGGGCGGTCACGGCTGACCGGTGGCTGACCGGGATCGTCGATGCCGCAGGCACCGGCGGGCTCCTGGGGCACGTTGATGGCCGCACCTGCGCCCTAGTCACGGCTTGGCTCAAAGCCCAACCCCAAGACTGGCGTGATGGGATCAGCCACGTGACGATCGACCTGTCGGCCTCTTACGCCAAAGCCGTCGCCGAGGCCCTGCCCAGTGCGGTGCTGGTCGCTGATCGCTTCCACTTGGTGTCCTTGGCCAACCACGCAGTCACCGAGGTCCGTCAACGCGCGACCCGCCACGTCCGGGGTAGGCGAGGCCGGCGCGCTGACCCCGAATGGGCCAACCGACGCCGGCTACTGACCGGGCACGAAAACCTCTCGCCCAGGTCCTTCACCCGCATGTGGAACGCCCTGGCCGACACAGGTCAACCCGGGCTCGAGGTGCTGCACGCCTACACCGTCAAAGAAGACCTACGATCCCTGCTCGCGTTGGCCGGGACCACCCCAGACCGTGAGCTGATCTCACACCGGTTATGGAGGTTCTACGACAACGCCGCAGCTTCGTCCGCGCCCGAGATCCACCGCCTCGCCACCACCATCGAAACCTGGTGGCCAGCCATCGAAGCAGCGATCACCACAGGCCACAGCAACGCCCGATCAGAGGGCTACAACCGGTTAGCGAAACACCAAGGACGAAACGCCTTCGGCTTCCGCAACACCACCAACCAAACCCGACGCATACGATGGGCCTGCAGCCGCCAACACCGGCGGGTCGCTACAGCCATTACCACTGAGATGCCCGGTTAAGTTCGATGAGCCGTCAAACCGCGCTACAGAAATCACCGCGGTAGCATTCTCGATACCCTGCCCTCGTAACGAGGAACTAAAGGCTCGGACGCACAAAATGACCCATGGGACCGGGCGCGGATACTTATTGAATGCATTCTGTGGTGGGTCGCAACCTGCTTACGGCTCTATACAGTGTGCTTTACCGGGGGCAGTTGATCGCCTACATGACGAAACCGTCACCCCCCTTATCGAAGAGGAATGCCCATGCGCGCACCCAGGTCCCGCACCCGGCGGATTGCCGCCCTAACTACCGGCCCGGTGGCCGTTCTCCTCGCCGGCGCACTCGTGTGGCAGGGCTCGAACGCGGCCTTCTCCTCCAGCACCCGCAACGCCGGCAACAACTAGTCCAGCGGCAGCGTCGCTCTGACGGATGACGACAATGGCGTTGCCGGGTTAAACGTCAGGGACCTGGTCCCGTGCGCCACCGGTGAAAAGTGCATCGTTGTGACCGCCAAATCCCCCGCGCCGGGCGAAGTGCGCGCTTACGTGCAAAACCTCACCCCCTCATCTCAGGGCCTGGAGAAGCACATCTTCCTCGAGGTCAAGAAGGGCACGGGCGGCTCGTTCAACGACTGCTCCGGGTTCACCGCCGACCCCCCCGACCCTGAGTCCCCGTCCCCAGGGCCCCTGTCGCTGGATGTGATCGCGGCAGTCAACAACGACTTCGCGACCGGTGGCGCGCGCTGGAAAACCGATGGTGTCGCCTCCGGTGAGTCCAAGACATACAGGGGGACGTGGAAGTTCGACACGACCGGTCTCACGCAGACCCAAATCAACGCCATGCAGGGTGGGACGACCAGCATCGACCTGGTCTGGGAACTCCAGACCGACGAGTGAGTCGCCACGCCAACCAGGCAGCGATGCGCAGGCCGTGCTGATGCCTGTGAACGGCCATAACCTCGGTCCGGACACAGCGCGTACGGGATGGGGATGGCTCGTCGTTGAGACGGCCTCCCGTGCTTACCTCTCCTTTGTGCTGGCACTTCTCGTCATCGCAGTCGGGCCCAGCCTCATCACCGACTGGCAAGGGCACGTCATACGTAGCGGTTCGATGGAACCGCACATCAGCCTAGGTGACGTCGTTCTGACCTCGCCCCTGCCGGACAGCTCCCCCGTGCCTGTCGGCAGGGTCGTCGTCTTCCGCTCGGTCGACAGCGGTGCGGTCGCTAGCGGTCCGGTGAATGCCGCGCCGGCCGAAACGGTCATGGTGATGCACCGCATCGTGGCCGCCAACGAAGACGGTGGGTATGTCACCGCAGGCGACGCCAATGTCGACGTGGACTCCGCCCCGCTGGTCCGCGAACAAATCACCGGCCAGGGCCGACTGCTGGTGCCCTGGGTGGGGCTGCCATCGCGGTGGATCGACACCGGGGCCTTCGTGCAACTGGCCGGGTGGGTGGCGCTCACCAGCGCGGCCATTGCGGTGCTCGCTCTCTCCCCAGCCGCCCAGCCCCGCCGCGCGCCACCGAAGCCGAACGGCCCGGGTGCAGGCCTGACTTCGGCGGCCTCGCCGACGACTACTGCTTCACCGTCGTCCAGCGGGTCGCGGCGCCACGTCCGCCTACTGGCCTCTTAACCCACACCGACCCGAGTCCCCGCTCGCCCTGATCGTCCTGGCCATCCTGGCCGGGCTGGTCGGGGCCTCCGGCATGCCGTCGGTCTCCGCCGCGAGCTTCACGAGCCGCACCAGCACGACCGCTACCGTCTCAGTCTCACCCGACTGGACACCGCCCACCGCGGCGGTCACCAGCCCGGGTGCCTCGGTCGCCGACACCGTGACGATCGCGGCGACCGCCGCGGACGGGGAGTCGGGGGTGCAGTCCGTGACCATCCAGGTGCAGCCCGTGGACGGGGCAACCTGGACGACGCTGTGCACGGACACGACCTCGCCGTACTCCTGCCCCTGGACCACCACAGGAACGACCGACGGCGCCTACGACATCCGTGCGCGCGCCACAGATGGAGCCGGGTACACGAGCACCTCCAGTTCAGTGCGCACCACGGTCGCCAACAACGTCCTCGTCGTCCTTACTGTCCCCGCAGACGTCATCAAGGGCACCGTGCCCCTGCAGGTCAACCTGTACAAGACGGGCACCGTCAACTTCACCGGTCGCATCCAGATTGCCCCTGCCGGCACCACGAGCTGGAGCACGATCTGCAACAACCTGGCATCCCCACACACCTGCTCGTGGAACACCACCACCGTCGCGAACGCCGACTACGATCTACGGGCCGTGGCCGTCTCGGGGTCGACCACGCACACCTCTGCCACCGTCGCCGACGTCCTTGTGGACAACCAGGCACCGACGGTCACGATGACCGACCCGGGCAGCCCGCTCAGCGGCAGCCGCACCTTCGCTGCGACGGCCACGGACGCCCATTCGGGGGTGGCGCAGGTCGTCATCCAGTCCGCGCCCACCGGGTCCACGACCTTCTCCACCGTGTGCACCATCACCGAGGAGCCCTTCTCGTGCCGCGTCAATACCTCCCAGCTGGCCGACGGGAGCTACTCCTTTCGTGCCGTGGCCACTGACGAGGCCGGGAATGTCACCACCTCCGCCGTCGTCACGAACCGCCTGGTCGACAACACGGTCTCCTCGGTATCCCTGGGCGAGGTCGCGTCATACCTCACCGGTGCGGTCAACATCACCGCGACGGGCAGCTCCACCGCGGGAGTCACGTCCATCCGGATCCAGCACGCCGTGAGCGGTACGACAACCTGGACCGACATATGCACCGATACCACCAACCCCTACGCCTGCACCTGGGACACCACCAAGTTCCCCGACGGTGTCTACGACCTGCGGGCGGTCATGGTCGACGGGAGCAGTGGCCAGACCACCTCCACCGTGCTGAGCGGGCGCCGCATCGACAACTCACCGCTGCGGGCCTTCGACGTCCAGACCGCCAACGGCGATGGCGCGGCCGGCAAGCTCGACGCGGGTGACACCGTGACGCTGACCTTCAGTGAGAAGGTCACGCTGGCCTCAGTCACCAGCGGGTGGACAGGCGCAGCCCTGCCGGTGAGCGTGCGGGTCAAAGACGGCAACCTGATCGGTCTCACCAATAAGGGCGACACGCTCGACGTGTTGCGCGCCGCCGGGACCGTCAACCTGGGTTCAGTCAACCTGCGGGAAGACTACGTCAGGAGCCGCAAGACGACCACCTTCGCCGCCACGATGACAGCCACGACGGTGACGGTCAGCGGCGTCCAGGCCACCTCGATCACGCTAGGCTTGGGCACGCCTGCCAAGGCTAGCGTGCTGAGGACGGTCAACACCGCGGCGGCCATCGTGTGGTCGCCCTCGGGGGCAGCGCTGGACCTCTTCGGGCGGGCCTCATCCACCGCTCCGGTAACGGAGTCCGGCACCCTGGACCGGGATTTCTGATGAGCGGGGACGGCCCTACACCCACCGAGATGCACAAACTGCTCGTGGTGGAGGACGACCACTGCATCGCGATCACCCCCGATCCGCACCATCGGGGGTGCAGAAGTGGTCAAAGCGGTCGAGACCGCTAAGAGCTATGCGACTGGTTCCGTGGTGTGAGTTCCTTCGGGTCCGTTGATCCAGGCCGCTTTGGGCGAGGCCCCTGCGTGGACGGACGTGCTACGAACCACGGGTATCAACTCACCCTGACACGCAAGGAGATGAAGAGGTCAGGAGCCGTCGACTTCGCCGAAGGGTGGCGGCTGCCGCAAGACAGGTATCGATGCCAATCGGCTCCGTCGCAGCTCGGCCTTCCAGCGCTTCTTCGCGCGGATCGATGGACCGCAGTGGCGATGGGCTTGTCCCTTCAAGCATCGGCGAGCGACGCGGCCTACGCGCGCGCAGCGCACATCTTTGTCTCGGCGATGAAGTCGGCGAGTGATGGCTAACCGGGGATGCCGACTCAACGTAGGTTTGGTTCCGGTCGCGGGAGGGGTCGGATCGGTAGGGTGATTAGCGATGCTCGCTGACCTTCCGATTGCAGTCGAAGTGGTGCTCAAGGCCGTGGTGGTCTTGGGTGCCTTTCTGACGCTCCCGTTGCTGGTGGGCCAGGCCGAGCACAAGGTCATGGCTCATATGCAAGGCCGCCTTGGCCCGATGGAGGCCGGTTTCCACGGCATCGGGCAACTCGTCGCGGACGGCATCAAGTTCACCCAGAAGGAAGACATCACGCCGGCGGCTGCCGATCGGCACGTCTTCCGGCTGGCTCCGGCTGTTTCACTCATCCCTTATTTAGTGGCGATGGCGGTCATCCCGCTGTCCGCGACCTGGGTGGCGGCCGACATACCCGCATCTTTGCTGTTCGTGCTCGCAGTGACCTCGATCGGGGTGGTCGGCACGCTCATGGCGGGCCTGGGCAGCGGCAATAAATACTCACAAATCGGGGGTATGCGGGCAGGCGCCCAACTCGTCAGCTATGAGTTGCCGATGGTGCTGGCTGCGGCTTCGGTCGCGCTCGCGGCCGGGTCGCTGTCGCTGATCGAGATCGCCGACGCATGGACCCCGCTGTGGCTCATCTGGCAGTTGCCCGGAGCTTTCGTGTTTTTCGCGTGCGCCGTCGCCGAGTTGCAACGCACCCCGTTCGATGCGCCCATCGCGGACGCCGAGATCGTCTTCGGACCCTTCACCGAATACTCAGGTCTGCGGTTCGCGTTCCTGCTGCTGGCCGAATACGCCGGGATCGTCCTCTTCTCCGTGCTCTTCGCAGTTCTCTACTTCGGCGGCTGGTGGGGCCCGTGGTCTGAGACGATCGGCCCCCTGTGGACGATCCTCAAAGGCCTCGTCATCGCCATCGTCATCATCTGGCTGCGCGTAGCCTGGCCTCGCGTGCGCGAAGATCAACTGCAGCGTTTCGCATGGACCGTGCTTTTGCCGTTGGCGCTGCTTCAGCTCGCCATCACCGGGATAGGGGTCGTGATGTTCGCGTGAAAGGCATGATCAAAGGTCTTAAAACGACCGCCAAGACCCTCACAGGCAAGGCCCACACCCGGCAATACCCGCACGTCGAGCCCGACCTGCCCGACCGCTCCCGGGGCGTCATCGCGCTGCTGGCCGATAACTGCACCTCGTGCATGTTGTGCGCCCGCGAATGCCCCGACTGGTGCATCTACATCGACAGCCACAAGGAGACCACCGAGCCGGGCCCCGAGGGCGGCCGAGCTAAGACCCACAACGAGCTAGACCGCTTCGACATCGACTTTTCGCTGTGCATGTATTGCGGCATCTGCATCGAGGTCTGCCCCTTCGACGCGCTGTTCTGGGCACCCGACTTCGCCTACGCCGATGGGGATATCCGCAACCTTCTGCATACCAAAGATCGGTTGGGGGAGTGGGTGGAAACGGTCCCCGACTCTTCGTTGCCGCCCAAGGTCGCGCGGCAGCTGGGCCGAGTCGAGGCCGACGCGACACCGCCAGGACCGGCCGAGTGAGCCTGCGCGACGCGCTGTTCATCGCGATCGGGTGCATCACCGCAGCCTCAGCGATCCTGGCGGTGACCTCACGAGCCGTGCTTCACGCGGCCCTGTGGCTCGTGGTCAGCCTCGGGACGTTGGCAGGCTGCTATCTCGTTCTCGGTGCCGAGCTCATCGCGCTCGTCCAACTGCTGGTGTATGTCGGCGGTGTGGTCGTCATCGTGCTCTTCGCTTTGATGCTGACTCGCGCGGGTCCTGACGACGCATCTATCTTCACCTCGAAGTCCCATCGCGCTCTCGCCGGGGTCGTGGCTGCGGGGATCACCGTGCTCCTGGGGACCGCGCTGGTGGCCTTGGTCGGCTGGGAGAAGGTCGACCTCGCGGGCCCCAGCAACGC
>JBBSVB010000136.1:0-6728 GCA_038233875.1 Actinomycetales bacterium
ATTCCGCGCGAGCTGGTGGAAAGCGAGCTGTTTGGGCACGAAAAAGGCGCGTTTACCGGGGCCCTGGCGCGGCGGGTGGGCCGGCTGGAGGAAGCAACCAAAGGCACACTGTTTCTGGACGAGATTGCCGACCTCGCGGCTGCGCGATGCTATGCGGTCGCTCTGCGCTTTGCCACCCGCATCACCGACTCTCGGGCTGTGCAGTCGCACATGGATTCGGGGGCATTCGCCGAAGACGAGCGGCAACAACGGTGGCTCCGCGACGCTGGGTTTGACCTAGTGCGTCACTGGTGGCAGATGTCGCGTCCCGTCGAGGCTGCTGAGGCAGCGCCGCAGCAACTCCGCAAGGGCGTTGTCGTTCGCCGGGTGCGCCGAGACGACGCCGGGGGTATGCCGCAGGAGCAGGATCTGCTTGACGTGCACACCATCCTCGAAACCTCCTTCGCCGACCATTTCAACTCCTATCGAGAAACCTTCGACGAGTTTGTGGGTCGGCTCCGCGAGGACCCGGCGCACCAATGGGACCACTGGTGGATCGCGACCGTCGACGGGAAATCCGCAGGCGCTCTCGTAGGGGTGCCCACTACCGGACGCGTCGACGCCAACGGCGCCCCGCAGCCGGACGGTTCCTACGTCGAGTACATCGGGGTGAGCCGAGATGCACGTGGCCGAGGGGTGGCCAAGGCCCTCTTGCACACGGTGATCGCTGACGCTGCCGAGCGCGGGCGCGACCGGGTCGGCCTGGAGGTCGACGCCGACTCACCGACCGGCGCCGAGGGCCTCTATACGTCCATGGGGTGGGCCACGAAGTACGTCACCCAGTCCTGGCACAAAGATCTGGACACCCCTTGTCCGAGCGCCGACGATTTGTGACCGGACGTCCGCGCCTTCGGCCCGCGTTAGGGTCAGCACAGTCCATTTCATGCGCACAACAGAGAGGTCAGTCTTCGTGACACCGGGATCGCAAGAATCGGCCGTGGAGTTCACGCCGAGCGCCGAGTTTGGCGTCAGTGACGGCCCACGCGACATCGGTGTGTGCTTTGCCGGAGACGGATTCGTCGCCGGCTACGGAGACCCCAAGGCTTTGGGGTGGGTCTCCCGGGTGGTGGGACGCACCACGACCCACGACGCCGACCTCACGGCATACAACCTGGGTGTCCGCAACCAGACCAGTGCTGACGTCATGGCCCGATGGCGCATCGAGTGCGGCCCCCGCTGGGCCGGGCGCGCAGAGCGTCGCTTAGTGATCGGGGTGGGCGCACACGACGTGCCCTCCGGGGTGAGCACCGCGCGGTCGCGGTTGAACTTGGCCAATGTGCTCGACGAGGCGACCACCTCGGGCATCGCGACGTTCGTGGTGGGCCCCCCACCGACGCTGGACCCCGAGCTGAATACCCGCCTGGCCACGCTGTCGGCCGCCCAGGCAGACGTGTGCGACCGCCGCGGGGTGCCATTCGTTGACTGCTTCACTCCCCTTCAGCACCACGACCAATGGATCAGCGACCTCGGCGCGGGCGACGGGATCCACCCGGGCCAGGCGGGCTACGGTCTGATCGCTTGGCTTGTGCTGCACTACGGTTGGCAGCAGTGGCTCCAGCTCGACGCCTGACGCAGGGCCGTGCCCGCAGCGGATAGTTCTCGGCGGGTGATCAGTCGCCGCGCGTGAGCGAGGCGACCCACTCGCGGGCGTGCACGTATGCCGTCTCGCTGGCTTGAGCGGACACCGGATGCTCAGCACCGTCGGCTCGGGGGTAACTCCCGAAGTAACGCACGTCCGCGCAGCTGCGGCGCAGGCCAGTCAGCGCCTCCGCCATCCGTGGCTCACTGATGTGGCCGTTGGCCTCGATGGCAAAGCAGTACTGACCCAACGCCTCACCGGTCGGGCGGCTTTCCAACCGAGTCAGGTCTACTCCCCGGGTCGCGAACTGCTCGAGCAATTGCAACAGAGCACCAGGGTGGTTGCGGGACAAGAAGGCCACGAGTGTGGTCGTGTCTGCCCCCGTGAGCGCAGGTGGTGCCGTCGGTCGAGAAAGCTGAACGAAGCGCGTCACTGCTCCGGGGCGGTCGGAAATGTCGTCAGTCAGCACGTGCAACCCGAATCGGGGGGCCGCCAAGGTGGAGGCGATCGCTGCGTCGTAGACGCCTGAGGCAACCAGCTCGGCAGCTCGGGCGGTAGACGTCTCGGGCAGAACTTCTGCGTCTGGCAGGTTCGCCGCGAGCCACCCACGAGCTTGCGCGGCGGCGTGGGGATGAGTTGCGACGCGACGGATCTGGGCCAGCGAAAATCCCTCGTTGGCCAAGATGGCGAATCGAACGGCCACGTGAGCCTCGGCCACGATCACCAACGGGGCACCGTGAATGAGTGCGTCCAAGGTGACCGACACCGATCCCTCGACTGAGTTCTCAAAGGGCACGACGGCGGTATGCGCACGACCGCTGAGCACCATGGCCAGCGTGTCTTGGATGGTCAGTGCCGGGACCGTCGTGCCGCGTGCGGGGGCTAGAGCGGTTGCAGCTTGCTCGGTAAAGGTGCCGCGTGGCCCCAGGTAGGCAACGTCGATATCGCAGTCGTCGCGATCAGTTGGGTTCCAGGGGCTTTCGACACTCACCCGCCGAACCCTACTGCCCGGTTGGTGGGCCTAGTACGCGCCAGCCTTGTCGGGATTGATCACGACCTGGAAGGTGCGCCACAGGATCATGAGGTCTAGCAACGGGCTCCAGTTCTCGACGTAGTAGAGGTCGAGGCGCACCGCCTCTTCCCAGGCGAGGTCGCTACGACCGCTGATCTGCCACAAACCGGTCATCCCAGGCTTCACCAGCAACCGGCGGTGCGTGTCGTGTTCGTACTCCGCGACCTCACGAGGCAGCGGCGGGCGGGGGCCCACCAGGGACATTTCACCGCGCACGACGTTCAGCAGTTGGGGCAATTCGTCGAGGCTGAACTTGCGGATGATCGCACCGATCCGGGTGACGCGAGGGTCTTCCTTCATCTTGAACAGGGGACCTGCGCCCACGTTGGCGGCCATCAACTCGGCCAGGCGCTCTTCGGCGTCGATGGCCATGCTGCGAAACTTGACCAACTTGAAGGGGCGTCCATCACGGCCGATCCGCTCTTGCGTGAACAGGACGGGGCCGCGGTCTTCGAGGTAAATGAGAGCGGCGAGCAAACCCAGGAGGGGGGCAATCATGATCGTGCCGAGGGTGGCACCGACTCGGTCCACTACGCGCTTGAAGATGAGTTGGGGGCCAGCGAAGGTGGGTGCCTCGACGTGCAGCAGCGGAAGGCCTTGCACGGGTCGAGTCTTCACCCGCGGTCCTGCGACATCCATGATCCCGGGGGCGACAACTAAGTCAATGTCGGTGCCCTCAAGGGCCCAACCCAAACGGCGAAGCCCGTCAGTGCCAAGTGCGGCGGATGAGGAGACGGCCACCACATCGACATCCATGTCCAAGGCCTTGACGACGGCATCTTCACTACCGCCGACCACGGGGATGCCGCCGATGCGACTGCCCTTCGCGTCGTCAATGCACGCGCCGATGACGTTGTAACCCGCACTCGGTGTGCGGTGCAGAGCGCTGATCAGAGCCGAAAGGCCCGCGCGGTCACCGATCAAAAGCACACGATCAGCCAGCAGGCCATTACCTCGCTGGCGCACCAACCACCGACGTGCACCCCACCGCCCGAGCAGCAGCAGAACAGTGCCCAGAGGGAAGGCGATCATGACGTAGCCTCGGGCGAAGTCCATACGGAACGCAAAGGAAACGATGGCCAAAACCGAGAACAAACTCATCGACGCCGCAAAAACGGCTCGGTATTCCTGGATTCCATGACCGCTGAGACGCCCGTCGTAAGCCTCTTGAAGATGAAGCATCAACAACCAACCCATCACTAGCGCAACAGAAACCACCCAGTAGGCGAGCGATCCGGAAGACTGGTCAACCGCGATCTGTGTGGACTCGAGACCAAAGCGGCCAATTTGAGCTACGGCTACCGCAATTAAAACGATGCATAAGTCAATAAGGAACAAAGAACGAAGGTAAGTCTGAAGATAGTGGCGGGCCCGGTGCGGCCTCGTGGGGCGAGGTGCGATGGGGGATTGTTGGTCGCCCGACGCATTGGGGAGCACAAAATACGTTGTGCGACTAATAGATTCATCGACTTTGTCCGTCTGAGTGAGGCCGCCCACAAATGCATGTGGCTCAAGAGTGGTGGTCATGTCTTTCCTTGCTCGCGCTGTCTCGGAGGAGCGTTTACCGTGGACCAGCATCCCCAGTGATGTTGACCAAATCTTTACGTACTCTAGACACAAAAGGTACCTAGAGTCCAATGAACCGATACTTGTAGCAGAATTTTGCCCTGTGAGTTGGCCCGCTCCCGAGGGCGGGACGACGATTGAATGGTCAAGAAATGGTAAAGGTCGCTGGGTTTCACGCCCTGCGGTGGCACGATGACCCTCACTGCCCCCTGATCGAAAGGCTTCACGATGACACGTCGCACTACTCCCTGGCTGGCCACAACAGCCACAATGGCCGCGCTGACCCTGACCTTGGCCGCTTGCGGGTCCGAGGCCGAAGAGCCCGCCGCCACCCCCAACGACGCGGGGTCGGAGTCAGCGGCCTCGACCGGCGATGGCGCGACGAGCGAAGCCGCCGCGATGGTGCCTCAAGACATCAAAGATGCGGGCGTGCTGCGCGTCGGCACCGACGCTACGTACGCACCCAATGAGTTCTTTGACGAGGACGGCTCCACCATCATCGGGCTCGACGTCGACCTCTTCGACGCCGTAGCAACAGAACTCGGACTCACCGCCGAATACCAGAGCGCAGACTTTGGCACAATTATTGCTGGGGTCAACAGCGACAAATACGACGTCGGCGTATCTAGCTTCACGATTAACGAAGAGCGCAAGGCCGAAGTCAATATGGTCAGTTACTTTAACGCTGGGACCCAGTGGGCGGTTGCCTCAGGCAACCCCAAGGCGGTCGACCCCGACTCCCCTTGTGGCTTGACCGTCGCGGTGCAGGCCAACACCGTCCAGGACCTCGAGGATCTTCCGCCGAAGGTCAAGGCGTGCGATGACGCGGGCACCCCGCTGACGGTTCAGCAGTACGGCGGTCAGGACGAGGCAACATCAGCCCTGGCCTCGGGCAAGGCGGACGCGATGCTGGCCGACTCCCCGGTCGTGTCGTACGCCGTCCAGCAGGTCGGCGACTCGATCGAGACCGTGGGCGAAGTGTACGACGCGGCCCCCTACGGCTATGTGGTCCCCAAGGACGACATGGAGTTGGCCGACGCCATTGCAGCGGCGCTTACTGCCCTTGGCGAAGACGGCGGCTACGAAGCAGCCCTCGACGCGTGGGGTCAAAAAGACGGTGCGATTAACGATTTCGCTGTTAACCCGTGAGCAACAACCCATCGCCCGGGGGTGAACGCCCAGGCATGATCGACGCCGCCCCGGTGCGGCATCCTGGGCGGTGGGTTGCCGTTGCATTCATCGCCGTGCTCGTGTCGATGTTCGTCAATATGCTCATCACCAACGACGCTTTCGAGTGGCCAAAAGTTCTTGACTTCATGACTCGACCGCCGGTGCTCAAGGGCCTACTCATCGGCACCCTCTGGGTGACCGTGTTAGCCATGATCATCGGCGTCACCCTCGGCGTCGCAATGGCAGTCATGAGATTGTCGCCAAACCCCGTGCTCTCCTACGTGGCCTTCGCCTTCATTTGGTTCTTCCGAGGTGTCCCCCGGTTGGTTCTCCTCACCATCATGGGCAACCTGGGGGTTCTCTTCGTCGGCGGCATGGACTTCGGGATTCCGTTTGACCATGTGTTCTTCGATCTGACGGGCCTCGATGGCGACTTTCGATTTTTGACGCTCGACGCGAACACGGTGTTCGTCGGGGTGACCGGTGGAGCGATTGGTTTGGGACTGAGCGAGGCGGCCTACATGGCCGAAATCGCGCGTGCGGGCATCACCTCGGTCGATGATGGGCAGCGCGAGGCTGCTCAAGCGCTGGGAATGACCCCCACCAAAACAATGCGGCGCATCGTACTACCGCAGGCCATGCGGGTGATTGTGCCGCCGACGGGCAACGAACTGATGTCCATGGTGAAGGACACGTCGTTGCTCATCGCCGTCCCGGTCAGCAACGAATTGTTCTTTCAACTCAGACAAATAGGCGCAAGCACCTTCAAGATTTTTCCTTACCTCACGGCCGCGTGTTTGTGGTATCTCATCGTCGGGTCCGTGCTGATGGTCGGCCAATACTTCCTTGAGAAACAGTTCAACAAGGGGTATGGCGCACGCCAGAGCGCCTCTACGGCGCCCCCAAACAATGAACTCGATCTGACCGTAAAGGACCCAGCATGAGCGAGCCCCTCGTTAACGCAGTTAACGTCAGTAAGTCGTTCGGCGACAACGAGGTCCTGAAAGGAATTGACCTCTCGGTCTACGCCGGACAGGTCGTCACGCTGCTCGGGCCTTCCGGATCCGGTAAGACGACGTTCCTGCGGTGCATCAATCAACTAGAGACCATTGACGGTGGGCGAATCTACATCGACGGTGACCTCATGGGCTACGAAGACAAGGCCGGGAAACTCCAGACGCTGACCGACAAGAAGATGGCCGCCCAGCGCCGCGAGATCGGGATGGTCTTTCAGAAATTCAACCTCTTCCCCCACAAGACGGTTTTGGAGAACATCTGCGAGGCACCGGTCATGGTGCAAGG
>JBBSVB010000137.1:0-6702 GCA_038233875.1 Actinomycetales bacterium
ATCGCTATGCGTCGAGGCTGATCAGGCCTGCGACTCGACGTCGTCGTCGACCCAGTCGAGAGTCTTCGTGACGGCCTTGTTCCACTGGCGGTACAGACGGTCGCGCTCGTCGTCGTTCATGTTCGGCGACCAACGCTTGCCTTCGTTCCAGTTGTCGATGACATCCTGCTCACCGGACCAGAAGCCGACCGCGATGCCAGCTGCGTAAGCTGCACCGAGCGCAGTGGTCTCAGCGATCTCGGGGCGCACCACATCGACGTTCAGGATGTCTGCCTGGAACTGCATGAGCAGTTCGTTCTCGATCATCCCGCCGTCGACGCGGAGCTCGGTCACGTCGACACCGGAGTCGGCGTTCATGGCGTCCAGAACCTCGCGGGTCTGGAATGCCGTCGACTCCAGGGCCGCGCGAGCAATGTGGCCCTTGTTCACGAAGCGGGTCAGACCCACGATCGCGCCACGAGCATCGTCGCGCCAGTGCGGAGCGAACAGACCAGAGAACGCGGGCACGAAGTACGCGCCGCCGTTGTCGTCGACGCCTGCGGCCATCGCTTCGATCTGCGGAGCGTCGTCGATCATGTTGATGTTGTCGCGCAGCCACTGGATCAGCGACCCGGCAACAGCGATCGAGCCCTCGAGCGCGTAAATGGCCGGTTGGTCACCGATCTTGTAGCAGACGGTGGTCAGCAGACCGTTCTCGCTGGGGACAATCTCGGTGCCGGTGTTGAGGAGCATGAAGCAACCGGTGCCGTAGGTGTTCTTCGACATACCCTTTTCGAAGCACGCCTGACCAAAGGTTGCGGCCTGCTGGTCACCGAGGATGCCAGCGATCGGCACGCCGGGCACGAGCCCACCTTTACGACCTTCGCCATACACCTCGGAGGAGGACTTGATCTTCGGCAACATCGACATGGGAATGCTGAAGTCGCTCGCCGTGCCCTCATCCCAGTCCAGCGTCTTGAGGTCCATCAACATGGTGCGGGAGGCGTTGGTGACGTCAGTGACGTGCTGACCACCATCGGGGCCACCGGTCATGTTCCACAGCACCCAAGTGTCGGTGTTGCCGAACATCAGGTCGCCGTTCTCGGCCTTCTCGCGGGCACCATCGACATTGTCGAGGATCCACTTGACCTTGGGTCCGGAGAAGTATGTCGCTAGCGGCAAACCGCAGATGGCCTTGTACTTCTCGGCGCCCTCGTCGCCACCAAGCTCCGCAGCGATCTTGTCCGTGCGGGTGTCCTGCCAGACGATGGCGTTGTAGACCGGGTCTCCAGTGTTCTTGTCCCACACCACAGCGGTCTCGCGCTGGTTGGTGATACCCACGGCGGCGAGATCGTTGTGCGTGATATTCCCGCTGGACAGAGCCAGGGCCACGACCTCACGCACATTCTTCCAAATCTCAGCGGCGTCGTGCTCGACCCAGCCAGCCTTCGGGAAGATCTGTTCATGTTCCTTTTGCCCAGACGAGTGGATCTTGCCGGCGTGAGTGAACACGATTGCTCGTGAACTGGTGGTGCCCTGATCGATTGACATTACATAGTCGGCCATGTTGTTTTTCCTCCACGTCATTGTGCGGTTTCTATGACACCCGTTGCGGTGGAAACGAGTCCGACGCAACGGGTCGAGCAAAGCGGTCGAGGGCTAAGTTTGCTCGCCCGCCTGTGGTGCGCGGTACAGCTCGAGGTTCTGGCGCTGCTTAGAAGACTGCTGAGGCGAGCACGCCGCCCAATGCACCACCAACGAGAGGACCGGCAACGGGCACCCATGAGTAGGCCCAGTCGCTTGAGCCCTTGCCTGGGATGGGTAGGACAAAGTGAGCGATACGTGGACCGAGGTCACGGGCCGGGTTGATGGCGTATCCGGTGGGGCCACCGAGGCTGGCACCAATACCAACAACCAGCATCGCCACGGCCAGCGGGCCGAGCTCGTTCGGGGCGTTGCCGAAGGCCAAGATGGTGAAGACCAAGACAAAGGTGCCGATCACCTCGGTGACGAAGTTCCAGCCGTAGTTGCGGATCTCCGGACCCGTGGAGAAGACACCCAACTTCACAGCGGGGTCGGCGTCCTCGTCGAAGTGCTTCTTGTACGCAGCCCAGGCGAGCACAGCACCGATGAAGGCACCAAGCATCTGCGCCGCGATGTAAACCAACGTGTTGACGAAGTTGATCTCCAGCGCAGTGTCGCCGCCGAAGTTCTCGGCACCGTTGGCAATGAGACCAATGGTGACCGCTGGGTTGATGTGCGCGCCAGACTTAAAGGCGACGAACACACCCGCGAAAACGCCGAGGCCCCAACCAAAGTTGATCAACAGCCAGCCGCCGTTGAAACCCTTGTTCTTGGGCAGAATCGCGTTCGCGACCACACCACAACCGAGCAACAACAACATTGCTGTGCCCATTACTTCAAGAAGAAACACTTCTCCCATAAAACCGTCTCCGTTCTCGTCCTACGTGAGGGCGGGGGCGGATGCCACCGCTGATGGTGCGTGTGCAGACTACTTAGCCGACAGGTTGAAGTGTCGTCGGATCACCGGCAAACCCTCTTACCTTCGACGCCGAGGCATCGTCGGGTTGCTCTGCCGCAAGCTCCTCTGCCTTAGCCTGCTCGCGGTACGACGTGATTTCAGCCTCTTCCCGTGCGCTGTCCCAGCCCAAGACGTCTGCGGCAATCGCGGCAATTTCTGGCAGTGCACCCACACCCTTGTGCTTGGTCTCGTAGATGAGGCGCGTGCGGCGCATCATCAAGTCCTCCATATGCAAAACACCTTCATGGCTACATGCGTATGCGATCTCCGCGCGCAAGTAAGCCGGCGCTTCGGCGAGCGGCTCGGCCAACGATGGGTCAGCCTCGATCAGGTCAAGCAACTCGAACATCATCGATCCGTAGCGGTGCATGAGGTGGTCGACCATCATGTCGCTCCACCCGAACTTCTTCTGCAACGCCGGCATCGAACGGCGTGTCGCGGCCTCACCGACGGCACCCATCAGTGGGATCTCGTCGGTGATGCACGGCAGGTCCTGGGCACGGTCGCCGATGGCGAAGTCGACGGCGTCCTTGGCCATGACGCGGTATGTCGTCAGCTTGCCGCCGCCGATGACCGTCAGGCCGGGTATGGGGCTCGCGACCGTGTGCTCGCGGCTGACCTTGGACGATCCCGTGCCCTTCTTGGTGCCAGGCTGCAACAACGGACGAAGGCCTGCATACCAGCCGATGATGTCGTCACGAGTCAACGTCGTGGTCAACACGGCGTTGGCGTGCTCCAACACGTAGTCGATGTCGGCGGAGGTGGCTACCGGGTGCAGGCGGTCCTCTTCCCACGGGGTGTCGGTGGTGCCGACAATCCAGTAGCGCGACCACGGCACGAAGAACAACACCGACGTCTCGGTCTGAATCAGCACACCAGAGGTACCCTTGAGACGCTCACGGGGGATGACGATGTGAATGCCCTTGGAGGCCAAGACGTTGAGGCCACCGTCGGTGTCGGCGAGATCGCCCACATCGTCGGTCCACACGCCGGTGCAGTTGATGATGTGCTTGGCGCGAGCGGTGATCTGCTCGCCGGTCTCGAGGTCTTGCAGCACGGCGCCGTTGGCGCGACCGCTGCTGTCCTTAGTGATCTCGACCACCTGGGTGCGGCTTGCGGCCTCTGCGCCGTACGACGCGGCCGTACGGACCAAGGTCAGCACGAGACGGGCGTCATCGACCGTCGCGTCGTAGTACTCGACGGCACCGATGGCCTGGTCGGGCTTGAACTCCGGGAACTTCTTGGCGAGCCCCTTGTGTGAGCGGTGGCGGTGGATCGGCAAGGCGCGCTTGCCGGGCATGACGTTGGCCAGGGCGTCGTATAACGTGACGCCGGCGCCGTAGTAGGCGCGCTGCCATACGCGGTGCTCAAGGGGGATGAGGAACGGCATGGCCTTGACGAGGTGGGGAGCCAACTTGGTGAGCAACAGCCCACGCTCAGTCAACGCCTCGTGCACGAGTTTGAAGTCAAGCATCTGCAAATAGCGCAGACCACCATGCACCAATTTCGTGGACCACTGCGACGTGCCCGAGGCCCAGTCTTGGGAGTCAACGATGGCGGTGCTCAGGCCTCGGGTGGTTGCGTCCAGGGCCACTCCTGCCCCGGTTACGCCACCGCCGATCACCAAAACGTCGAGCGCTTGGCCCTCTTCGGCGCTGCGCTTGAGATGATCGAGTGTTTCTTGGCGTGACTGTGCTGTAAGTGCTGTTGTCTTCACTTAAGTCCTCCATCGGGTGGATCGATCTTGCTGGTTCAAAGCCTGTTTGGCAAGGGTTTTCTCTTGAGGTGCCTAGTAACTTAATAGCCACCGCGTGTCGACACTAGTCGGGGTCTGCGGCAGGCTGACCCCATGTTGCGAAGCGCCGGGGCAGCCAAGACTCTCGGCGTGGCTGATCTGGAATGGGCCCTGTCGGTGTGCAGCCAGGACCCCGTCATGCACGTGTTCGTGGCGGCCCGGTTGCTCGAGGGAGGACTCGGCGACGGCCGCGCCGCCGCGTTCGGGCATGGCCGAGGCAAGGCAACGTCGATGTGCTGGTCGTCCGCGAATGTGGTGCCTGTAGGCGGAGATAAACGCGCCGTGGCGGCGCTGGCGGAGCGGGTGACCAAACGGCGCAGATTTGCTTCGTCGGTCTTCGGTCCGGCTGAGCAGGTGCATCAGATGTGGGAGGCCCTGGAAGACAGTTGGGGCCCCGCGAGGGCGATCCGCCACGAGCAGCCGGTCTTGACCATGCGGACGTTGCCGTCGACCAACGGCACCCGACTAGACCCCAGCGTCCGATTGGCTCGCACCGACGAGCTCGACATCGTCGTCCCGGCGGCCGAGGCGATGTTCACCGAAGAGATCGGATACCCGCCCTACCGCGGGTCCGGTTCGGCATACCGGGCGTCCGTCGCCCGGCTGCTGCAGCGCCAACACACGTTGGTGCGCGTCGAAGAGGGGCAGGTCGTCTTTAAAGCGGACGTGGGCTCGGTGGCCTTGGGGGTCGGTCAGATCCAAGGGGTCTGGGTCCACCCCAACCGTCGAGGCGAGGGCATCGCTGCGCCTGCGATGGCCTCAGTGATCGAGCACGCACTTCGGCACATTGCGCCCACTGTGACGCTGTACGTCAACGACTACAACGCCCCTGCCCTGGCGACCTACCAGCGGGTAGGCATGAAGCAAACTGGAATGTTTGCCACTGTGCTTCTCTAGCAACTGGTTGCGCAGGCTGCGAAGGCAGCAGAATCTTCTGGCCCACTAGGGTGCCGGAATGGTTTACGACATCGATCGAGTGCGTGCCCAGTTCCCTGTATTGGCTAGCGGAACCGCCTTCTTTGACGGTCCCGGTGGCACCCAAGTGCCGACGAGGGTGGCGAGGGCCATCAGTGACGCCATGCTCGGTGGGCTATCGAATCGAGACCGCGGCACTGCCACCGGACGGCGCGCCGACGGCATCGTGCTCGAAGCCCGCAGCGCCATGGGCGATCTGCTGGGCGCCGGACCTGAGTCGATCATCTTTGGCCGCAGCATGACGGCGCTGACCTACGACCTAGCCCGCATGCTGGCGACCGAATGGGGTCCAGGCGATGAGGTGGTGGTCACCACACTGGACCACGATGCCAATGTGCGTCCGTGGGTGCACGCGGCCGAAGTCGCCGGAGCCACCGTGCGCTGGGTCCACTTCGACTCCACCACGGCAGAGTTGCCCGTTGATGCCATGGAGGCAGCGCTCAATCCGCGCACCAAGGTGGTCGCGGTCACGGGGGCGTCGAATATTCTCGGCACTCGGCCTGACGTGCGCGCGATCGCCGAGCGCGCACACTCCGTCGGTGCGCTGGTGTTTCTCGACGCTGTGCATCTGACACCCCACGTCCGGATCGACATGTCCGCTCTCGGAGTTGACTTCATCGCCTGCTCGGCCTATAAGTTCTTCGGCCCCCACCTGGGGGTGCTCGCTGGCACGCCCGAATCCCTGGAGTCGCTGCACCCACCCAAGTTGTTGCCTTCGCCTGCGCACGCCCCGGAGCGGTTTGAACTGGGGACGCTGCCTTACGAGATGCTTGCTGGAGTGACTGCGGCCGTGGACTTTATCGCCGACCTGGCGGCGACTACGGGAACGCGCAGTGAGCGGCTCACCGCGGCGTATGCCGACGTGCGGGCCCACGAAGACGCGCTGCGTGAGCGATTGGAGCAAGGTCTCGACCAGATCCCCGGCCTCGTCCGCTACTCGCGGGCGAAGAGGCGCACGCCCACGGTGTACTTTGCCGTTCCGCCGATGCCGAGCAGCGAGCTGAGCGCTCATTGCGCGACCACGTCGATCAACGTGCCAGCGAGCAACTTCTACGCCATCGAAGCCTCCCGACAACTCGGGCTAGGCGACGGCGGAGCGTTGCGGGCCGGGATGTCCGTCTACACCACCGAAGACGACGTCGACCGACTCATCGACGCGGTGCGTTCGGGCGCAAAGGCCGCCCTCCTCGAGGTGAGGTGAGGTGAGGTGAGGTGAGGTGTGGCGAGGTGGCACGGCGCTCGTTGTTGTTGCTGGCGTGCCCGAGCGAATGAGGCCAGTTCGTCGGGGCAGGGGATATCGTGGCGGCGGCGTCCGCAGCCCCGCGGACGGCATACCCCCACCATCAAGGAGCGCCGACGTGGCCCTGCGCCTGTCCACCCTCTTCCTGCGCACTCTGCGCGAAGACCCGGC
>JBBSVB010000138.1:0-6613 GCA_038233875.1 Actinomycetales bacterium
CGCACCCTCCCCGACGCCCTCGCCCGACGCGTCAACATCCGGTTCGTCACCGTCGACCCCGACCGCGACACCCCCCGCGTCCTGCGGCGGTGGCTCGACCAGTTCGGCACCGACGTAACCGGCCTTCGAGGACCCACCACATTCGTCAACAAGGCCGAACGGTCGCTCTACGCCGACGCCAGTTCCACCACCGCACCCGCCCCGACCCCGGACACGAGTGATCCGTCCGCGCAACCAGACGGCCACACGCACAGCCATGACGCCAAGGCGTCTACGAAGGGGCACGGCGAGGTCTCTCACAGCGGCTCGGTCTACATTTTCGGCCCGCACGGCGAAACCGTCCTCTACACCGGCGGCACCACCCCCACGCAGTACGCCGCAGACCTCACCCACCTTCTGCGGCAGCCCTGATGACCCGCGCCCGTCGACGCTCCATGACGGCAGTCGCAAGCGGGCTCCTCGCCCTCGCGATAGCGCTGCTGTGCGCGCTCCCTTTCGCTACAAGCCCAACAGCCGCGTCCGACCGTTCATCGGCTGACGGGATGTCGATGGCGAATGTGTCCACCCAGTTCGTCTCCTTAACGGTGGTGGTGGGTGACACCCCAGCCCCGGAGTCCGGCGTGAGCAGCCCAGCCCTGCTCGGCGGCATGTGCAACGGCGTATGCGCCACTCACAGTGCCGCCACCTGTGCACTCGTCGTCGTCCTCACAGTGATCTCCCTGCTCGGGTTGCTTCTCAGCCGACGACGCGACACCTATCTCGGTGTCACCGCCCGGCTACAGGCCCGACCACGACCCGTCCAGACCGAACGACAACGACCCCCACGGTGGACTGTTCTGACGCTGACAGACCTGTGTCTGCTGCGCGTGTGATGAGCCGAGAACCCGGACGCTGGCCCCACCCAGCCAACGGTCACCTCACCCCTCCGCACCGCAAACACTCTCGAAGGACATCGCACCTATGAACATGCAATCGCGCGTACCCGGCTGGCTCACCCCAATCGCTTGGGTCTACATCGCCGCCTCACTGATCACCGCCGCCTACATCACCTACGACATCTACCTACGACGGCACCGGCACCACACCGTCGCCTCAGAACTCGTATGGGTGACTTCCGCGCTCTACCTCGGACCGATCGCTGCGGTCCTCTACCACCGGTACGGGCGCACCACCGGCGAGACGACAGACGCACACTCCGATAGCCAGCCCACGGCCATCAAGGGACTTCCCGGCGGCGGCGCATCCGCCGTCAGTCACCTCATCGGAGTTCCACTGGTCATCGCATCTGGGCTCACCATCGCCGGAATCAACCTGTGGGTGATGATCCTGACCATCGCCGTCATGGCCTCAGCGTTCCTCTTCATCTACGAACGCACCGCAATCGGCTCCACCCACCCCAACCGCGCCGGGTCGTCAGTGGCAGCCGCCGCCGGGGCTGCGATCCTCACCGTCCTCGCCTTCGACATCGGCATGGGCGGCTGGATGCTCCTCCTGCACTTCAACGAATACATGCCAGCCGCCACCGAAGGTTCCTTCTGGTTCCTCATGCAAATCGGCATCGTCCTTGGGCTCGCGACCGGCTACCCAGCCGTCAAGTGGCTCACCCGTAACCAACGGGCGACCGCAGCCGTCTAACCGGCGAGTCGTAGGGGGCGGGCCGAACGGGTTGGACCCCTGTTTCGGCCAAAGTGAGGGGGTCTGATGGAGGGTCCCCGTGCGCGTTTTCGACAGTGTTGGGCTCATGACAAACTCAGTGAGTCCAACACTGTTCGACTCACGACAAACTCACTGAGTTTGTCGTGAGTCAGCGGGGACATCACAGGCTGCAACGGTCTGACCTGCGGTTATGCGTTTGTAACACGGACTCACTGAGTTTGTCATGAGCGCTCACTGCAGGCTCACGACAAACTCACGCACGGAAAGGGAAAGGGAAAGGGAAATGGAAGGGGAAATGGAACCTTGAGCGCTCCGCGCTCAAAACGCGCGCGCGAGCGCCGCGCCACCGCCCCGGCCAGCAAGCATCCCGGCCCCAACGACTCAGCGCCTACGGCGCAGGCAAACCAAAACGATCACTCCGCCGAGTGCTACTCGGTCAAGCGCGTCATCGACTGCGCCGATATAGCACTCGTGAACATGCCTGACTTGCCGGAACTGAACCGTCTCGACCTGCTCAAAGCCGCTGCCGTGGCTGCCGTCACTGGCGGGGGCGACGAGACTCACCGGCTTGCCAACGAACGGGATCTCGATTCCGACCCCAGCAGCAACCATCCATCACTCACTGCCCGTGACGGTTCCCATGTGTGCCAAACCGAACTTCAGAGGCGGACGCCGCTGCGGTCGCCCAACCCCCACGCCTCGATCCGGAGCAGGTCAAGACGCGGTCCTTGTCGGGGCGTAGCATAACGCTACACTTGGTGTAAGGAGGAGGACCTATGACCACGATGCCTACGCGGATCGAAGTTGACCTGTACGACGCAGCGAAGCACGTCGGAACGGTCATGAGCCGCAGCGCAGCCCAGCAGATCAATCATTGGGCGCGCATCGGTCGCGAACTCGAAACCTCCGCCGGAGTGAGTCACCGGGATATCGCGCAAGTCCTTGCTGGACGAGGTTCCTATGACACGCTCAATGGGCGTGAGCAGGCTCTGGTCCGAGCCGAGTGGGACGAACGCGCAGCCGAGACCCGAGAGGGCTTGAACTTCGCGACTGAGTTTGAAGCGGCGGGAGTGACCGGTTGGGTCGAGGCCGATACGCACGGCAACACCGTCATTCACGACTCAGTAGGAACGGTCAACCCGGCCCCGGAGGCGAAGGTCGATCAGCCCGCCGCACGGACACGTAAGACGCCTGCTGTGAAGAAGGCGGGCACCCGCGCTGCCGCCAGCCGCACGAAGGCCACTCCAGCGGTCAGAGGAGCGAAGTCAGGTGCGGCGAAGGGAACCGCCGCCAAGCGCAGTACCCGGTGACTGAAACGGCTCTACCTACGCCGACGACCCCTGTTCTGCATCTGCTCGCCGGGTCGAACGGTGCTGGCAAAACCACCTACGTCACCCGAGTCCTCCAACCGGTGACGCATTTGCGGTTCGTCAACGCTGACGTTATCGCTGCCGAACGGTGGCCTGACTCGGCACAGGAGCATGCCTACGATGCGTCGCGGGCTGCCGCCGAGGAACGGGACCGGCTGCTGGCCGAACGAACCTCGTTCATCACCGAAACGGTGTTCAGCCATCCCAGCAAAGTTGATCTCGTTCGCCAAGCAGCCGGGTTGGGCTATCGGGTCCACCTACACGTGATCCTGATCCCAGAAGAGACCAGCGTTCGGCGCGTCGAGTTCCGAGTGGGCCAAGGCGGACACACGGTCCCTGAGGACAAGATCCGGCAGCGGTACCGGCGTCTATGGGCTCTGGTGGCTGAGGCTCGATCGCTCGCCGAACACGCCACGTTCTACGACAACAGCAGGGCTGACACCCCGTTCCGTGTGATCGCGACTTATGAACGCGGGCAATTGATTGGCGACGCCGACTGGCCCGAATGGGCTCCTGCCGAACTCGTCTAAGCCCGCTCACCCCACTCAAACAGTCAGCGCAGAAAGCCAGCCGCTTCTGAGACGGCCTCGCCAACAGGACCCCGCTGTCGGTGCTCCCTGCAATCCTGAGCCCCCCAGTAGGAAGGCCCCAGATGCACAAAGCCGCGCTCTCGCCCACGGTCATGCTGGCGACCTCCATGCACGCCCAGCCCGGCGTCTACGCAGTCCTCCTCGGATCAGGCGTCTCGACCGGCGCAGGCATCCCTACCGGCTGGGGAGTAGTTCAAGAACTGATCCGCCGCGCCGCCGCAGCCGACCCAAAACGCGACGACACATCTCAAAAACTCGCTGACGAGAACCCCGAACAATGGTGGGCCGAGCACGGCGAGGGTGAACTTGGCTACGCCAACCTGCTCGCAGCCGTAGCCCCAACCGCGCCAGTCAGGCAGGGCCTCCTCGCTGACTTCTTCGAGCCCACCGACGAAGACCGCGAACAAGGACTCAAAGTCCCCAGCGCCGCCCACCATGCCCTCGCCCAACTCGTCAAACAAGGCATCGTCCGCGTCATCCTCACCACCAACTTCGACCGACTCACCGAACAAGCCCTCGAAGCCGCAGGCGTCTCACCACAAGTCATCGCACGCCCCGAAGCCGTCAACGGCATGGCACCCCTCGCCCACTCCGACGCCACCGTCGTCAAACTCCACGGCGACTACAAAGACCTCGGAACCCTCAACACCCCCGAAGAACTCTCCACCTACCCCGAAGAATGGACCACCCTCCTGCGGCAGGTCTTCGACGAATACGGGCTCCTCATCTCCGGCTGGTCAGCCGACTACGACACCGCACTCGTCAACGCCCTCGACTCCAGCCCCAACCGCCGCTACCCCCTCTACTGGGACAGCCGCAGCAGCAAAGGCCACACCGCACAACAACTCCTCGCCAACCGCACCGGCCTCACAATCCCCTCCACCGGCGCAGATGAACTCTTCACAGACCTCCACGGCAGCATCCAAGCGCTCGACCGCCTCGCCCAACCACCCCTCACCACAGCAATGGCCCTCGCACGCCTCAAGCGATACCTCCCAGACCCCGTCCGCCGCATCGACCTCCACGACCTCCTCATGGACGCCGCCGACGACGTGGCCGCCGCCATCGCCAATCAACCACTCACTTCGCAAACCCTCGACGGCCCGTCAATCCAAGCCATCTGGAACAACCACCTACAAGCCATCACCCCGCTCACCCACATGCTCATCACCAGCGTCTGGCACGACCCGGACGGCATCCACGACCAACTCCTCATTGAAGTCCTTCAACGGCTCGTCGACGCAGGAACCGCATCGCTCAACTCCGTCACCCCCGGCCTTGACGACGCACGACTCTGGCCCGCTCTCCTCGCCACCACCGCGATCGGAGTCGCCGCAGTTCGACGCGACCGAGAACGACTCATCATCCGCACAGCCACCGAAGTAAATGGACGCGGAGGCATGGGATACGACGAACCTGCCCCCTCCGCACAACTCCTCCACCCCAACCGCCTTCTCAGCAAAAACTGGGTCGAAGCCATGCCACGCTGGGGCAAAGACAGCGCAGGCTGGCTCTACCCCTCCAGCCACCTCCTCAAAGCCGACATCCGACCCTTCTTCGACGACCTCATCCCCAACCACAAGGACTACGAAGAAACGTTCCACGGCTACGAATACCGGCTAGGACTCATCCAAGAAAGCAACCAAGGCGCAGGCTCCTACCGCGCCCTAGACGGCGAATACGTCGGCAGACAACGCTGGACACGCGACGAACACGAAGGCGACGTCCCGGTCGTCGAACTCGCATTCCGAGCCGCAGCCACCCGCAGCCGCAACTGGCCGTGGCGCGACTTCATCGGCGAAGAACACTACGGCGACATCATCGAGGCTCACCGCGAAGTCCTCCAGCACTACCGACGCCACTTCTAAGTCAGTCCTCACCAACCTCGCCATCAGGGCCGGGGGCACGGCACGAGCCGAGGACGTCGACGGCCTCCCTAGACCATCGCGCACCCAACGACGCCCCTCCCGCCACGGCTGTCCAACGAACCTGTCAACCAAGCACCACTACTGTCCACGCTTACGCGTCAAAACCACACTGCCGTCCAACGAACCTGACAACGACGATGTCCACGTGTGTCAACACCACGCTCAACATTGCCGATGTGTTGTCCACACAAAGTGTCATGTCACACTTGCCGGCATGATTGAAGTTCCAACGATCGAGGTCGCCCAGGTCCCCGATCCGATCCCCGAAGGCGTCACCGTCCTCGACGTGCGCGAACCAATCGAGTGGCACCACGGACGCATCGAGGGCGCCGTGCACATCCCTCTCACCCAGATCCCCGACCGGGCGGGCGAGCTGCCCGCCGACCAGCAGCTGCTCGTCGTCTGCAAGGTGGGCGGTCGGTCCCACCAGGCCACCGCGTTCCTGCGGGAGAAGGGCTTCGAGGCGGTCAACCTCGCGGGCGGGATGATCGACTGGGCCGAGGCCGGACGCCCGATGGTCGGCGACGCCGAGGGGGACCCGCTCGTCGTCTGAGGTTCACGTCGTCAGGCGAAGGCGGCAGGGAGCGGGAGTGCCAGGGCCTGCTCGAGTCGTGACAGGTAGTCCCGCCGCGGCAGCTCCTGCACCCCGAGGGTCGCCAGGTGCTCGGTCTGCCACTGCGTGTCCAGGAGCCGCTGGTCGGCGTACTCGTCGCTGATCAGCTCCACCAGGCCCATCAGCGCGACCTTGGAGGCGTCCCGCTCCCGGGTGAACATCGACTCACCGGCGAAGAGGCCACCGATGGCCACGCCGTAGAGACCTCCGGCCAGCTGTCCGTCGCGCCACGCCTCGACGGAGTGGGCCCATCCGAGGTGATGCAGCTCGGAGTACGCCGCCACGATCGCCTCGTCGATCCAGCCACCCGACCGGGACGGGTCGGCGCAGGCCGTCATCACCCTGGTGAACGAGGTGTCGACGCGGATCTCGAAGTGCGCCGCCGACTTGCGCATCGAGCGGGTCACCCGCAGCGAGGACAGCGGCAGCACGCCGCGCTGCTCCGGTGACCACCAC